>NZ_BACW01000319.1:0-1157 GCF_000333315.1 Curtobacterium sp. B8 | reverse complement strand
CCATCGCGATGCGCGCGTGAAATCGGTCGCGCTGGGCTCGGGCAGCGGGTACGTGCCCTCCATGTCGATCGGGTTCTGGGTCGCCACGATCATGAACGGCGACTCGAGCTCGCGCGTGACGCCGTCCACGGTGACCTGCGCCTCGGCCATGGCCTCGAGCAGCGCCGACTGCGTCTTCGGGCTGGTGCGGTTGATCTCGTCACCGATGACGACGTTCGCGAACACCGGCCCCGGTGAGAACCGGAACGTGCCCGAGGACTGGTCGAAGACGTTCACGCCGGTGACGTCGGACGGCAGCATGTCCGACGTGAACTGGATGCGGTTCACGGAACCGCCGACGGATGCGCCGAGCGCCTTCGCGAGCACGGTCTTCCCGACGCCCGGGACGTCCTCGACGAGCAGGTGGCCCTCGGCGAGCATGACGGTCAGCGCCGTCCGGATCGCGTCGACCTTGCCGTCGACGACGGTCGAGACGGCCGCGACGATGGCGGCTCCCGCGTCTCGGACGTGCTCGAGCGGGACGGCGGGGGCGGTCGGTTCCGGCACGCAGGCCTCCTCGGCTCGGGACAGGTGTCGTGCATGCTACAACGGCCCGGTGACAAGGACCGGAGGATGCGTCACCCGGCCGACTCCCGTCCCGGACGCGACCGGATGACGGCCTGGAGGCACGGGTCGGGACGGTGCTGCCTCTCCCGGCCCGGTGGGTGGTCCGGTCAGTCGCGCGGGAGCGCCTGCAGGTTCAGCGACCAGAGCGCGACGCCGTGCAGCCGGAGCTCCGTGGCGAGCGCCGTCCGCGCACGGTACGACCGCGCACCGGACCAGTGCAGGCGCGTGCCGTCGCGGAGCCGCGCGGACCACTCGCCGTCCCGCGCCGACCACCTCGCGTGCTTCCCCGCGAGCTTCGCCGCCTGCGCCGGCGTGACCTGCTCGCCGTCGTGCGGACCGCCCCAGACGTACCCGTAGCCGGCGATCCCGAGGTCGATCCGGCCGCGGGGGACACCCTGCGCCTCGGCGGCGCGGACGACGCGCTCTGCCCAGGGCAGGGACCCGATCGTGCCGGCGCCGCTCCACGGGCCGTGCTCGTCGTACGTCATGAGCACGACGCGGTCGACGTACCGGGTCAGCCGACGGAGGTCGTAGCCGGTGTCGAGGAAGCC
>NZ_BACW01000320.1:0-395 GCF_000333315.1 Curtobacterium sp. B8 | reverse complement strand
GACGGGATACGAGCAGGACCAGCGGCTGGTAGAACTCGCGATAGCAGCCGACACAGGCTCCCAGATGCGAGCCGAGACGATCGGGACGAGCGAGATATTCGAGACGGAGGGTCGAGCAAGTAAGATCCGCCAGGCCGTCATCTGGTCACGCTGCGCCAGCGCGGCCGGTCGGCCCGCCCGGGGTGGACGCCGCGGCGGACCCCCGCCGGGTCAGACGCCCCGGACGGCGAGCCGGTCGAGCGGGACCGGCCGCCCGGTCGCAGCGACCACGGCTGCCGGCACGACCACCTCGTCCGTCTCGCGGTCCACGATCGCGAGGTCCGACGGCCGCGCGGACGGGTGGTGCCGGTCCGCCCACGCACCCAGTGCGAGCAGGACCGGGGCGAGGTCACGGC
>NZ_BACW01000321.1:0-5214 GCF_000333315.1 Curtobacterium sp. B8 | reverse complement strand
CGACCTGCTCGGGTGAGGCGGCTCGCCCCCGGCGCGGGGGCCGGGTCACATCGGACGGGAGGCGCGGTGCGGGCCCGCCCCGCGCCTCCAGTCCGCTCGTCGGGCCTCGAGCAGGGTCCGCGCTCAGTCGCCGTGGGCCGGCGCGGTGAGCGCCGCGTCGACCAGTTCGTCGAGGGCGGGAGCCGCGTCGGCCGACCGGTCGACGAGCACCGCGCACATGCCGGCACGGCGTGCGCCCGCGACGTCCCGCTCGGGATCGTCGCCGACGAACAGGCACGCTCCGGCTCCGACCCCGAGCCGTTCCGCGAGGATCGTGAACGCTCGCGGATCGGGCTTCTGGACGCCGATCCGCTCCGAGACGCAGACGGCGTCGAACGCGTCGGCCAGGCCGGTGCGGGCGAGCTCGTCGCGTTGCTGCGCCTCGGAACCGTTCGTGAGCAGCCCGATCCGGTACCCGCGCTGCCGGAGCGTCCGCAGCAGCGGCACGACGTCCGGGAAGACCCGCCAGGCGTCCCGGTACGCGGCGAGGTAGTCGTCGAAGAGGGCGTCGAGCCCGCTGTCGGAGGCGGGGACCGCGAGCCCGAGCGGCGGGAGCACCGTCCGGAGTCGTTCCCGCCGCTGCTCCGGGAAGCCGATCTCGCCGGAGCGCCACCGTTCGTACTGCTCGTCCTCCGCCCGGATCGCGCCTCCCCGGCTCACCGGCGGGCCGCCCGACGCTCCTGCAGGCGCCGACCGAGCCGACGGCCGAAGACGAGCTGGACCGCGAGGGTCACCGTGCCCGCGAGCAGCAGCCCGGCGAGGTTCACGAGGAGTTGCACCACGGCAGCCCTCGCCTCGTCCCACGCACCCACCGCCAGCGTCAGCCCGACCGTCCCGACCGCGGGCACCGTGGTGATCGAGATGAACACCCCGACGAGCGCCGAGGGCTTCGCGGACGTGATGGAGAGGACTCCGGCGATGCCGGCGAGCGCCGCGATGACGAAGGACCAGCCGTCCGGCGCGACGATGAACTCGGTCTGCGTGCCGGTCGTCGCCTGCTCGTACGTGATGAGTCCGGCTGCGGACACCGCCGCCCACAGGCCCCACGACACGAGGGCGGAACCGGCGAACCCGGCGAGCAGCGTCGCGACGGCTGACCCGGCGATGCCGAAGCGCCGACGGACCAGGGCGTAGCAGGTCGCCGCGATCGGGGCGAACTCCGGACCGACCACCATCGCGCCGATGATGAGCACGGGTTGGTCGAGCAACCTCCCGATGCCGGCGATGAGCGTCGCGAGGAGGAGGAAGGTGAAGAAGGACACGGAGGGGCGTGCGTCCTCGCGGGCGTCGTCGGCGAGCTGCGCCCAGAGCACCCCGTCGGCCGGGTGTCCCGGTGCCGCCCGTTCGGCTGCGTCCGCGGCGTCGGAGACGACCGTCACCGGGTCGTACACCGCGATCGTTCCGTGCTCGGGCACCCCGGCGTGCCGCAGCATGCGCATGACGTTGTTCGCGTTCTCCCGCGCCATGTCGAAGAGGAGCAGGTCGCCGCTCCCGTCGAGACAGGCCCCGCGCAGCACCGTGACGTCGGACACGGTCGGGTCGGCGGACAGGCGGACGCGGAGTTCCTCGGCGAGCGGGGCGGGAGCGGAGACGCGGACCGAGAGCATGTCGCCAGTGTGTCGGAGAACGTCCTGCCCGGTTCCGGCACGAGGGGACGAGTGTCCCGATCGGTCGGGGATCAGCCCGGGGTGAGCGCTCGGGTCCGGAGGTCCGACGCGAGCATCATGTCGGTCGCGGCGTCGATGAGGCCGTCCGCGTGGGCGCGCTCGAGCCGTCGGGAGGCGACCAGCGCGGCGATGCCCTGCATGGTCGCCGCGAAGAGCATCTTGAACGCGGTCCGTGCTCCCTCGTCTCCCCCGCCGCCCGGCCGAGGACCCATGGCCTGGTCGAGGACCTCGAAGAGGGTCGCAGCGGACTCGCCGGCGGGCCCGGTGCCGCCGCTGCCCTTCGCCTGGAACATCAGCTCCATCAGCGCGGCGTCGTCGATCGCGAAGTCCACGTAGGCACGGGCGACCGCGCGGAAGCGGGCCGCCAGGTCGTCGCCCGACCCGGCGAGCGCCCGGCGGACCGCGCTGGTCAGCCGTTCGAACCCGGTCACGGCGAGGGCGTCGAGCAGCGCCTGCCGGTCGACGAAGTGGCTCCGCGGTGCGCCGTGGCTGACCCCCGCCCGGCGTGCGAGGTCGCGGAGCGAGAGTCCGTCCACCCCGGACTCGCGCAGGACTCGGACGGCCTCGTCGAGCAGCACCGCTCGGAGGTTGCCGTGGTGGAAGGGGCGCTCGGGCACGTCTCCATCCTAATCACGAACTAGGCATTGCCTAATTTCTAGCCAGTGCCTAGATTGGCGTCATGCAGATCCTCGTGTTCGGTGCCACCGGCCAGACCGGCCAGCACTTCGTCCGCCTCGCCCTCGCCGGTGGGCACTCCGTCCGGGCCGTCGCCCGCACCCCCGGCAAGCTCACGCTCGTCGACGATCACCTCGAGGTCGTCCAGGGGTCGATCACCGAGCCCCTCGACCTCGACCGGCTGCTCGACGGTGTCGACGCGGTGGTCGCGATGCTCGGCGATCGACAGGCGCAGGAGACCCGCATGGTCAACACCGAGTTCGTCCGCGAGCTCGTCCCCGCGATGCGCCGCGGAGGCGTCCGGCGGTTCCTCTACCAGGCGGGTGGCCTGAGTGCCGTGCCCGGCAAGCGGCTCCCGCTCGTGCTGCGGATCGT
This sequence comes from Curtobacterium sp. B8, assembly GCF_000333315.1. NCBI lineage: Bacteria > Bacillati > Actinomycetota > Actinomycetes > Micrococcales > Microbacteriaceae > Curtobacterium > Curtobacterium sp. B8. Next base: position 2,458 of record NZ_BACW01000321.1, on the reverse strand, counting down.
CCGGCGCACGATCGCCCGGAGCTACGACGGACAGCACCGGGACAACGAGGCGGTGATGCGGTACCTCGACACCGAGGCCCGCGACCTGCAGTGGACGGTCCACCGCGCCGGCATCGGGTCGGACGGACCGTCGAAGGGGACGCTCCGGCGCTCCTCGTCGTGGATCAGCATCGGCACGTTCGTCGACTGCGCCGAGTACTCGTTGCGGCTCCTCACGGACGACCGCGCGGTGCACAGCTGCGACGGGAGTGCCTACGCGCGGGGGCGACGCGACTGACCCAGCCCCCATCGGGGGCTCGGCAGCGCCGCAGAGCGGTACCACGCTGGAGCAGCCGGACAGGAGGCGCGGTGCGTGCCCGCCCCGCGCCTCCAGTCCGGCCGTCACCCGGCCGACGGCGTGTCAGCGCCGGACGGTGAAGCTCCCCCGAGCCGCACGGTCCGATCCGTACCCGCGAGCGGTCACGACGTGGGCGCCGACGCTCTGCGTCGTCTTCGCGACGGTCAGCGTCGCGGTGCCCGTCGTGTCGGCGACGACACGGGTGGCCGCGCCGCCGTCGATGCGCACGGCGACCGACTCACCGGGCCGGAACCCGGCGCTCGTGAAGACCACGCGGTGCGCGCGCTGCGGGCGGGTGGGGTTGGCGGTGACGGTGCCGGTCCCGGCCTGCGCCTCGGCGCAGGCGTCGCCGGCGCGGCCGACGGGCGGCGCGGACGACACGCTCGTCCCACCGATCGAGACACCGTCGTCCTCACGGAGCGTGAGGGTGCCGGTGCCGTCGCCGAGGACCGCTCCACCCTGCGTCGTGCTGACGGCGAGGGGGTACGCGGTGGTCCGGGACTCCGAGGCGCGGCGGTCCCCGAAGACCGGCACGGCGACCGTGTGGCAGACCTCACCGGGACGGAAGACGACCTCCTGCACGGTCGAGCTGACGGCACCGTCCCAGGCGTCGAGGTCGAACGCGACGGTCGCGGTCTGTTCGGCCGGCCGTGAGAGGACGACGGCGACCCGCGCGGTGCCCTTGGCGTTGCCCTCGTTCACGAACCGGTCGGCGACCCGGACGGTCGGGCGGTCGACCACCTTCGGCGTGCCGAGCGACGAGGCGGGCAGCGCGGACAGATCGCTGAGCAGCAGGCCGCTGCGACCCTTCGGCACCATGACGGCGACCTGCCGGACGTTCGTCAGGTCGATCCCGGTGAAGGCGCTGAGCGGGACCTGCGCCTGCTGGAGCAACGTCTTGCGCACCGCGTCCCGGGAACCGGGCAGGAGCGCACCGGCACGGCTCACGTCGGACAGCCTCCGCGTCGCGCTGGCTCCGGAGGCGTCGGTGACCCGGAGCGACACGTCGGCCGCCGCGGTCGCCCGGTCGTCCGGCGAGAGGCGGACGGACAGGGTCGAGAAGGACGACAGGTCCCCTGCGGCCGGGTCGACCGCGACCTTGACCGCGCCACCGGAGGCCGTCCCGGTCGGGACGACGTGGAGCGCGGGCGTGGCGGGGACCGACGGCGCGAGCCAGGCCTGCACGTAGTCGGGCGCGGTCGTCGCACCGGTGACGCAGGCCGGCAGGGCGGGCGTGCCGGCGACGCCCTCGGTGCTGGCACAGGTCACCGCGCGCACGGCGCCCCGGGTGGTCACGGCGGGGTCCGCCGCGGTGAAGAGCGCGAGGTCGCGGCGGGTGCTGCCCGGCAGCGACGCGGTGACGCGGACGTCGGCCGTGCCGAGCGCTGACGGCACGCGACCGCTGCCGTCGAAGTACGGCAGGAACTGCTGCTCGCCGCCGAGCGTCAGTCGGAAGTACCCGCTGACGAGGCTCGTGCCGACGGCGTACTGCGCGCTCGAGCTCAAGCGCGTGGTGCCCTTCGCCTTCGCGCCGCACACCGGGTCCTGCTGGTCCCACCAGTCGTCGAACGACGCCTTCGGGTAGGTCGCCGGGGTCCAGACGGAGTTGAAGAAGTTGTGGTTCGCGCCCATCACGAGGACGGAGGAGCGGAGCACGTCGTCCCCGTAGGCCGTCCGGGAGTCGTCGAAGAAGTGCTGGCCCTGCAGGTCGGACACGTCGCCGTCGCAGTACGGCAGCACCACGGCCGTGTCCACGTCCGGGAGCGTCGTGCGGCCGAAGTCGGTGGGTGCGAGCGGCATGACGGCCGTGATGCCGAACGGCTGCTTCCGCTGGGCGTTCAGCAGGGCCGCCCGGACGACGCCGTCACCGCCGCGGGAGTGGCCCATGAGGCCGACGTGCTGCAGGTCGAGCTTGCCGACGAGCGCCGGGGAGAGCCGCGGTTCGTCCCCCGCGTCCGCGCGCTGCAGGAGCGCGAGGTGGTCGAGGACGAGCTGCCCCCGCGCCGTGGCCCCGCCGTCGTCGGCGTACGTGCCGTCGAGGGCGTTGATGGCGTCCGCGGAGATCGACACGACCGCGACCCCGTTGCTCGCGAGCGCCTGGGCGGCGGCGTGTACCCGAGG
>NZ_BACW01000322.1:0-5468 GCF_000333315.1 Curtobacterium sp. B8 | reverse complement strand
CCCCCGTCGACATCAGCACGGTGCTCGACCTCGCGCGTGACGCGGCGCACGGGGTCGCACGCCCGGCGGCTCCGCTCACGACGTTCCTCGTCGGGTACGCGGCGGGCCTGCGTGGCGGGAGCGCCGAGGACCTGGCGGACGCGACCGCGACCGCGACCCGGCTCGCCGTCGCACGGGCCGACCAGGGCGGAGCGTGAGCCCGGCCGCCCCACGCTGGACCGACGCGCGAGCCGCCGCGCACGCGGCTGGGACGCTGCTCCGCCAGACCGGCGAACCGACCGACCTGGCGGCGGCGCTGGGACGCGTCCTCGCCTCGGACCTCCACGCCCCGGGTGCGGTCCCCGGCCACGACGGCGCGGCGATGGACGGGTGGGCGGTCGCGGGTGCCGGGCCCTGGGTGCTCGGCGCTCCGATCGTCGCGGGCGCGGAGCCCTCGACCGGAGTGCTGCGGGCCGGACAGGCACGTCCGATCACGACCGGCGCACCGGTGCCGCCCGGCACCGCGTCGGTCGTGCGGTCCGAGGACGCCGACGTCGTGGACGGACGGCTCGTGCGCCACACGACCAGCGCCCGCCGGCACGTCCGTCCCGCCGGCGAGGAGGTCGCCGTCGGTCAGCGGCTCTTCCCCGCGGGCACCGTGCTCACCCCGCCCCGCGTGGCGCTCGCGGCAGCCTCGGGCGTGGACGCCGTCGACGTCGTCCCGGCCCCCACGGTGCGGGTCGCGGTGCTCGGCGACGAGATCGTGCAGCACGGCGTCCCGCGGCCCGGGCAGGTGCGGGACGTGTTCTCCACGACCCTGCCCGCGGTGCTCGGTGCGTTCGGGGCGGGTCCGGCATCGACGCTGCGGGTCCCGGACGACCCGGACGTGACGGAGCGGGCACTGGCCGGCGCGGTCGAACGCCTGGTCGTGACCACGGGCGGGACGGCCGGGTCGTCGACCGACCACGTGCGCGGGGCGCTCGGCAGGATCGGCGCCGAACTCGTCGTCGACCGGGTGGACGTCCGTCCGGGTCGACCGGCGATGCTCGCGCGGCGGGGTCGCACGCTGTACCTGTGCCTCCCCGGCAACCCGATGGCCGCGATGGTCGGGGCCGTGCTGCTCGGAGGGCCCCTCGTCGCCGGGCTCACCGGCCGGCCGCTCGCGGCGCCCGGCTCGGTCCGGCTGGCGGTCGACGTCCCGGTCGACCGGCCGGGCGCGCTCGTGCTCGCCTACCGGGCCACGCCGGACGGAGCGGTCCCTGCCGCGCACCAGACGTCGGCGATGCTGCGCGGGCTCGCCGACGCGGACGGGCTGATGGTCGTCGACGTGGGCGCGCGGGCGGGCGACGAGGTGCCCGCGCTCGCGCTGCCCTGGTGAGCGACCGGCCGGGAACCGCACCGCGGCCGCGCACCCTGGTCCGACGCGGCCCGGGGTGGAGACCCGAGCCATGAACGGATCACCGCCCGGAAGCGGTTCACGCGCATCACGTTCGCCACTTCCCGNTCGTCCGGGAGGACCTGCTCGCCGTCGAGGAGCCGCTCGAGATCCGCGTCGGGGGCTCGGCGCTCGCCATCACGATGCGCACACCGGGCCACGACGTCGACCTCGCGGCAGGCTTCCTCGTCTCCGAGGGCGTCATCGCCCGGGGTGACGAGTTCGCGGCGGCCCGGTACTGCGCCGGCGCGACCGAGGAAGGACTGAACACGTACAACGTGCTCGACGTCACCCTGGCTGCCGGCGTGCCCGCGCCCGACCCGAGCCTGGAGCGAGCGTTCTACACGACCAGCTCCTGCGGGCTCTGCGGCAAGGCCAGCATCGACGCGGTGCGCACGAAGTCCCAGCACGCGGTGCTCCACGACGACCTCGTGCTCGACCCGGCGCTCCTCGCGACCTTCCCCGACCGGCTCCGCGAGGCGCAGGACGTGTTCGAGAAGACCGGCGGCCTGCACGCGGCGGCGCTCTTCGACGGCACCACCGGGCAGATGCTCGTGCTCCGGGAGGACGTCGGGCGGCACAACGCGGTCGACAAGGTGATCGGCTGGGCCGTGAAGGAGGACCGACTCCCCCTCAGCGGCACCGTCCTCATGGTCTCCGGGCGCGCGAGCTTCGAGTTGACTCAGAAGGCGTCGATGGCCGGCATCCCCGTGCTCGCGGCGGTGTCCGCGCCGTCGTCGCTGGCCGTGGACCTCGCGAAGGAGGTCGGGACCACGATCGTCGGCTTCCTCCGCGGGCAGAGCATGGTCGTGTACAGCCGCCCCGAGCGCATCATGGAGTCGGCCCCCGCCTCCGCCGCACCGAGAGAGACCGTGAGCGCACGATGACGAAGCAGCCACCCACCGACGACGTGACCGACGCCGACCTCACCGTCGGCGAGCCGAAGGACTGGGCGGCGGGCGTCCCCGGCGTCCTGCACTCGATGGGCCCAGCGCTCGAACAGCTCGGTGCCGCGCGGACCGCCAAGCTCATGCTCGCCCTGAACCAGAAGGGCGGGTTCGACTGCATGAGCTGCGCCTGGCCGGACCCGGACAAGCGCAAGACCGCGGAGTTCTGCGAGAACGGCGGCAAGGCCGTGGTGTGGGAGGCCACCCCGGTGACGGTGCCTCGGACGTTCTGGGCCGAGCACTCCGTCGACGACCTCGCCGACAAGACCGAGTACTGGCTCGGCATGCAGGGTCGGCTGACCGAGCCGGTGTGGAAGCCCGCGGGCAAGGACCACTACGAGCCGGTCAGCTGGGAGCGCGCGTACGAGATCATCGCCGAGAAGCTGAACGGCTTGGACAGCCCCGACCAGGCGTCGTTCTACACGTCGGGTCGCACGAGCAACGAGGCCGCGTTCGTCTACCAGCTCTTCGTCCGGGCGTTCGGGACGAACAACCTGCCCGACTGCTCGAACATGTGCCACGAGTCCACCAGCCTCGCGATGGCCGAGGTCGTCGGCATCGGGAAGTCGACCATCGCGTACGACGACTTCGAGCAGACTGAGCTCATCATCGTCATGGGGCAGAACCCCGGCACGAACCACCCGCGCATGCTCACCGCGCTCGAGGACGCCAAGCAGAACGGCGCCGAGATCGTCGCGGTGAACCCGCTACCGGAGGCGGGTCTGCGGCGGTACAAGAACCCGCAGCGCCCCCGCGGCGTCGTGGGGCACGGCACCCAGATCGCGGACCAGTTCCTGCAGATCCGGCTCGGCGGCGACATGGCGCTGCTGCAGGCCGTCGCGAAGCGGGTCGTCCTCGCCGAGCAGGCGGCCCCGGGCACCGTGGTCGACCGTGCCTTCATCGACGAGCACACCAGCGGCTACGACGCGTTCGTCGAGCACATCCTCGAGGTCGACGACGACGAGGTGGTGCGCGCGACCGGCCTGACCCTCGCGGAGATCGACGAGCTCGCCGACCGCTACCTGCGCTCCGAGCGGACGATCATCACGTGGGCGATGGGCATCACCCAGCACACGAAGGCCGTCGACACGATCAAGGAGATCATCAACCTCCTGCTGCTCCGTGGGAACATCGGCAAGCCCGGCGCCGGCGCCTCGCCGATCCGCGGCCACAGCAACGTGCAGGGCGACCGGACGATGGGCATCTGGGAGCAGATGCCGGACTCCTTCCTCGACGCCCTGGCGGCGGAGTTCCACTTCGAGCCGCCCCGCGAGCACGGTGTCGACGCGCTCAAGGGCATCCACGCGATGCAGCGAGGCGACGTCAAGTTCTGGATGGGGATGGGCGGCAACCTCGTCGCCGCCATCTCGGACTCGCAGCTCGCCGAGCGGGCGTTCCGCGGCACCGAGATGACCGTCCAGGTGTCGACCAAGCTGAACCGGTCGCACGCGGTCGTCGGGGAAGAGGCACTCATCCTGCCGACGATGGGCCGGACCGAGATCGACGTGCAGGCCGCGGGGCCGCAGTTCGTCTCCGTCGAGGACACCGTCTGCTCCGTGCACGGCAGCCACGGCCAGGTGCCGCCCGTCGCCCCCGGACTCCGCAGCGAGGTCGCCATCGTCTGCGAACTCGCCCGAGCCGTCCTCGGCGACCGGGTGCCGATCGCGTGGGAGGCCATGCGCGACGACTACGGCGTGATCCGCGACCACATCAGCCACGTCGTCCCGGGCTTCGACGACTACTCCCGCCGGGCGGGCAGCAAGGAGGGCTTCGTCCTGCCGAACGGCCCCCGCGACTCCCGGACCTTCGCGACGGAGACCGGCAAGGCGATGCTGACGGTCAACGAGCTCGAGCACGTCGAACGGCCCGAGGGCACCCTGCTGCTGCAGACCCTGCGCTCGCACGACCAGTACAACACGACGATCTACAGCCTCAACGACCGGTACCGCGGCATCAAGAAGGGTCGGCACGTCGTCTTCGTGAACCCGGAGGACCTCGCCGAGCTCGGGCTCGAGGACGGCCAGCACGTCGACGTCGCGACCGTCTGGCACGACGGCGTCGAGCGGGTGCTCCGCGACCAGCGGATCGTCGCCTACCCGAGTGCGAAGGGCTGCGCGGCGGCGTACTTCCCCGAGGCGAACGTGCTCGTCCCCCTCGACTCCGCCGCGAAGGGCAGCAACACCCCGGTGTCGAAGGCGGTCCCGGTCCGGCTGACCCCGGTGGTGGCTCCCGTCCCCGTCGGCTGACGCCGGACGCGGGTCCGGCGCCCTGGTCCGGCTCGCTGGGCCGGGCGGCCGGGCCGGCTCGCCGCACGGGCGGCCACGCCGTACGGTGGGGTCATGTGGCCGACGGAGGACGCCTGGCACCGGACCGTCCCGGACCGCCTCGCCGCCGCCGTCGCGCGCTGGGACCTCCGGCCGGGCAGGGTGATCACCGGCGGGAGCGTGTCCCACGTGCAGGCCGTCACCACCGCGGACGGCGGAGCAGCGGTGCTCAAGCTGTCGTTCCCGCACCGCGAGGCCCGGGACGAAGCGGCAGCGCTCGCCTGGTGGGGCGGCGAGGGAGCGGTCCGACTGCTCGCGGTCGATCCGGACGACCCGTTCGTGCTGCTGCTCGAGCGCTGCGACCCCGGCACACGACTCGTCGACCGGACGGACCTGAGCGCCGCCGAGCGGCTGGCGATCGGTGCGGGCGCCGTCGCACGGCTCTGGGCGGCCGGGGTGCCCGACGCGTCCCCGTTCGAGCGGCTCGTCGACGTCTGCGACGAGTGGGCCGACCTCGCCGAGGAGCGGATGCGGACCCTCGCGCCGCCGCTCGACCCCGGGATCGTCCGGCACGGCATCGCGCTCCTCCGGGAGCTCCCCCGGTCGGCTCCGGCCACGGTCGTGGTGCACGGTGACCACAACCCCGGCAACGTCCTCATGGCCGGACGCGAACCGTGGCTCGTGATCGACCCGAAACCGATGACAGGCGACCCCGCGTACGACCTCTGTCCGCTGCTCGTGCAGGTCGACGACCCGTTCGCCCACCCCGACCCCGGGACGGTCCTCGCGGACCGGGTCGGACTGCTGGCCGACCGGACGGGTCTCGCACCAGTCCGCGTGCTC
>NZ_BACW01000323.1:0-4857 GCF_000333315.1 Curtobacterium sp. B8 | reverse complement strand
AACGAACGGTGTTCCTGAGCGCATTCCGAGGTCCGGGTGCGTCAGGAGACCTCCGTTCGGGGGGCGGACCGACCGTTCCGGGGTACGCCGATCGGGGCACACGCCTCGGGCGTCGAAAAGCCCCGATCAGGGCGATGGTTCGTACCAGGAACCAACGATCCGGACGGGAGGCGCGGGGCGGTCTTGCACCGTGCCTCCCGTCCGTCGGGTGGTCACGACCGACTCGCGCCCCAGCCCGTCCACGAGACTCCGGTCGGCGCGGGTCAGCGCAGGATGCGCCTCAGCGCGCGAGCAGCGCCGCCACGGCGTCGACGACGACCTGCCGCCGGCGCGGCGGCGCCACGGCGGCGACGAGCGCCGCACCCTCCGGTGCGGTCTCGGCCCAGAACGCCGCGAGCTGTTCGACGAGCCCGAGGAGCACCGCGGGCCGGAACGACCGCGGGAGCACGCCGGCCCGCTGCGCGCGTTCGACGGCCGCGACGGACTCGGCCCGGGCTTCGGCGAGCGCCTCGATCGCACGTCCCTCGAGTCGGTGCCAGGTGGTGAGCCGCTGGACCCACGGCCGTCGGACCAGCACGTCGTGGAGGCGGCCGGCGTACTCGGGGAGGTCGTCGACGTCGAGGGGGACCTCGGCGGCGAGCCCGGTCACGGTCTGGACGTAGAGGGCCTCGTACAGGCCGTCCTTCCCGCCGAAGTAGTGGAACAGCTGTGCCTTGTTGCTGTCCGCAGCCGCTGCGATCCGCTCGACCTTCGCGCCGGTGACGCCGTGCTCGGCGAACTCGTCCCGCGCGGCGTCGAGCAGGCGGGCCCTGACGGCGTCGGCCGGCGGCGGGGTGAAGCGGGGCATGCCGACACGCTACCGGTGCAGCGGTCACCCGCGTCCGAGGGGTACCGGCCCGGTACAGACTCGGCATACGCTCGTCTACCGGACGATCAGGGCGTCGAGGGGACATGCACGTGAGCGGGACGACGGGATCGGAGGACCGCTCGAAGGTGCTGCACCTCGAGCGGTTCGAGTTGCTGACGACGGGCGAGTCGATCGCCGTCGTGTGCGACTGCGGCTTCGGGCGCGACCACCTGACCCGACGCGGGGTCCCGGTCGAGGTGCCCTGATCCCACCCTGCCTAGGATCGTCGGATGAGCCAGCGCGAGGAGCAACGAGCGCGGACCCGACGCCTCATCATCGAGGCCGCGGCCCGGGAGTTCGCCCGCCACGGGTACGCGGGTACGACGTTCGCCTCGATCGCCGCCGTGCTCGGCAAGCCGAAGTCGGCGATCCCGTACGACCAGTTCCCGTCGAAGCACGCCATCGCCGCCGCGGTGCTCGACGCCCACTTCGACCGCCTCCGCGCCGCGCTCGACGAGGTCCGCGCCACGGAGGCGCCAGGGCTCGACGCCCTGCTGACCGCGCTCGTGGCCGGTGCCCGGCTCGACGCGACGAGCCCGATCGCCCACGGCGCGATCCGGTTGCTCCTGGAGCACCACGAGGAGATGGCCCCGGCACGCGCGGCCGACGCCGTCGCGTTCGTCCGCGCGAACGTCGCCGCCGCGGTCGCGAACGGGGACGTCCGGACCGACGTCGACGGATCGGTCCTGACCCGCCGGCTGCTCGTCGGCGCGCTCGGGGCCCACGCCGCGGCGCTCTACCGCCTGAGCCGGACCCCGATCGAGGACACGCTCTGCTCGAGCTGGGCGATCGTGCTGCGGGACGTCGGGGTGCCGGCGACTCGTGTGGACGAGATCATCGCCCGTGCCACCGCAGCCGCACCCGCGCGGCGCTGATCCACTGAACGCCTCCTGAGTGAACCCGATGCGTCGCATCGGTGCTCGTCCGGCTCCTTCATCGGTGAGCGCAGCACAGTGCCGCCATGAGCACGTCCGACCGCACCGGCACGCGACCCGCCCGCTGGCTGCACCAGACCCGGCGGCACCAGGCCGTCCTCGTGGCCGTCGTCGTCCTCGGCGCCGTCCTGACGAGCTGGAACCTCGCCCGCGGCGGTGACTCCGAGTTCTACGCCCGCGGCCGCCCGGTCGATGTCCGAGTCCCTCCCCGCGTTCCTCAGCGGCTCCTTCGACCCGTCCGCCACCGTGACGCTGGACAAGCTCGCGGGCTTCGCGGTCCCGCAGGCGATCAGCGTGCACCTGTTCGGCATGTCCACCGCCGCGCTCGCGCTCCCCCAGGTCGTCGAGGGCGCCGTCACGACGCTCGCCGTGTCGGTGGTCGGCCTGCGTCTGGCCGGAGCCCGGGCGGGCCTCGTCGCCGCAGCCCTCGCCGCGGCCACCCCGATCTTCGTCTCCATGTTCGGCCACCCGATGGAGGACGGACTCCTGACGATGGCGCTGGCCGTCGCCCTCGTCTGGTGGCAGCGTTCGGTCCTGACCGGGCGGTCGTGGCCGCTCCTGCTCGCCGGCCTGTTCGTCGGGGTCGGCTTCCAGGCGAAGATGCTGCAGGCCTGGCTCGTCCTGCCGGCGCTCGTCGTCGGCACGGTCGTGGCCCTCGCCGTCCCGGGAGTCCGCTGGCGCCGCGCACTCGGGCACGTCGCGGTGCTCGTCGCGTCGGCGCTCGTGGCGAGCCTCGCCTGGTCGGTCGTCGTCGAGCTCCTCCCCGCTGCGGACCACCCGTACGTCGACGGGTCGACCGACGACAGCGTGTTCGCGATGGTGTTCGGATACAACGGCCTCGACCGGTTCCTGCCCGGGATCTGGCCGGGTGCGGTGAGCACGATCGGCGGTGCGTTCGCCCGTGCCGGATCGCACCTCGGCCACGCCTCCCACGGTGTCGGGAGCGGGCAGCACGCAGGCGGCCGCACACTCCTCCAGCTGTTCTCCCCCCGCTACGCGAGCCAGGTCGGGTGGTCGTGGCCTGCTGCACTCGCCGGCATCGGCATCGGCGCGGCCCGCTGGTGGCCGGGTCGCACCGGCCGGGAGGCCCGCCCCGCCTTCGCCGCGCTCGTCGCCGTCGTCGTGTGGCTGGTCACCGCGACCGTCGTGCTGTCCGTCATGCGGCTGCCGCACACCGCCTACGTGGCCGGGATCGGCGTGCAACTGGCGCTCCTCGGCGCCGTGGGCTGGTGGGGTGCGGCCGGGATGGTCGGAGCCGCCGACCGGCGCCTCCGGGTCGTGCCGGTCGCCCTCCTCGTCGTCCAGGGCGCGTGGTGGACGTGGCTGGCACGCTCGTCGTCGGAGCCCGTGGCGCTCGGCGCGGTCGCGGTCGGCGCGACGATCGCCGCGCTCATCGCCCTCCTCGTGCGCTGGGGCGGGGTGTCGGTGCGACCCCACGGACGCGGACGGCGCACCGCTGCGGCGCTGCTCGTCGCGTCGGTCGTACTCGGCCCGGCGTGCTTCTCCCTGCAGGCGCTCGACGCGGCCCGGGACGGCAGCGGTGGGGACGCCTCGGTCGGTGTCGGCACGGGTGCCTACGCGTTCGGCGGGCGCACCCCGGACCGGGCCTTCGCGCTCGCCAGGAGCGGCATGCTCGGCGCGGACCGCAGCGTCGTCCCGAGCTCGGCCTTCCGCGTCTCCGCCCCGGACGTCTGGGGCGGGCACTCCACGCTGACCCCGGCCGAGCGGGCACTCATCACCACTGCCGAGCGCGCGGGCGGCGGGCGGGACGGAGCTCCGCTCTTCATGACCGACTCGTGGCGCGTGTCCGCCGACGTGATCGGCGACACCGGGCGCGAGGTCCTCACCGACGGCGGGTTCTCCGGCCACGTCCCGGTCTTCACCGTCGCGCAGGTCGACCGGCTCGTGGCCTCGGGCGCGGAGCGGCTGTTCGTGCTCGCTCCCTCGGCGTCACCCACCGACCCCGTGGTGGAGGCCACCGACGCCCTCGGCTGCCGGACGGTGCGCAGCTGGGGCGCCGTCCCCGTCGGGCACCCGCGGTCGACGAACCCGTTCGGCGACCAGGCCGGCTCGTCGTTCACGCTCGTGCGCTGCCGCTGACCCGGCGGACGGCGCCCGCGGTCGTCACGCCGGTGCGGTACCGCTCTGGTGCACGATCGACACGGCGATCGCGATGCCCGCCGCCCAGACGACCGCGGTGAGGGCGAAGCCCACGATGATCGCCGCCGTCGCCAGGCCCCGCCCGCCCTCGCCCGTCCGGCGGATCTCCCGCAGCGCGACGAACCCGAGCACCGAGCCGACGAACCCGCCGACGAAGGCGACGACGAACGCAGCCACGGCGATCCCGTTCGTCCGCGGCGCTGCTGACCGCGGCGGCGTCACCTCCGCGTCCTGACCGTCCATCGTGACCACGGTACAGAGCGATCCTCACCGCCGGAGCCGAGCCGTGCCTCCAGGCCGGGTGCCGCACCTGACGAGTACCGTGCCGGTGTGTCCCAGCCGCACCCCTTCGACGCCGTCGTCCTCGCCGGCGGCCGCGCCACCAGGCTCGGCGGCCTCGACAAGGCAGCGCTCGGCAGCCCCGGACGGACGCTCCTCGAGCGTGCCGTCGCCGCGGCGACGGGGGCCGAGCGACTGGTGGTCGTGGGCCTCCGCGACGCCGCCCGTGCTCCTGCCGACGCCGTCCTCGTGCACGAGGAACCGCCCTTCGGCGGTCCGGTGAGCGGGCTCGCGGCGGCCCTCCGTGCGATCCCGGCGAGCGCCCCGACCACGCTCGTGCTGGCGTGCGACCTCGTCCGTCCGGCGGAAGCGGTGGCGGTGCTCCGCGCGGGGACGACCCCGGGGGCGGACGGGTGGATCGCCGTCGACGACGACGGGCGGCGGCAGCCCCTCCTCGCGTGCTACCGGTCAGCGCCCCTCCGCGCCGCGGTCGACGCGCTCGACGAGGTGGACGGCGCGTCGCTCCGTCGCTTCACGGGAACGCTCGACCTCGTCGAGGTCCGGTGCCGTCGGCGC
>NZ_BACW01000324.1:0-6344 GCF_000333315.1 Curtobacterium sp. B8 | reverse complement strand
CCGCGGGGAGCTCGCCCTGCTTCTCCCCCTGCACCTGCCCGGTGCCGGCTGCGTACCGGATGAACGTGGCGTACGCGCCACGCTCGGTCGGCGACGAGGCGCACACGTTGACCGCGGCGTAGCTGAGCATCGAGAGCGGGTAGGCGCCGGGGTCGCGGTTCGTGGGGTCGGCGAGCAGGACACCACCGGCGGTCGAGGGCCGCATCGTGGCGATCCCCTTGGTGATCGACTCGGTCGTCGGCGCCACGGCCTCGCCGGCGGCGTTGACGATCTTCGCCGTCGGGAGCGCGTAGCGGGCCGCCGATGCCGCGTCGGTCACGGTGAGGACGAACCGCGCGCCCGGCACCTGCGCGCCGAGGGAGGTGTAGCCCTTCGGCTGCCCGAACGGGTTCCACGAGTCCTTCTCGTTCGGGTCCGCCTTGAGGGTCCGGTACGCGCCCTCGTGCATGTCGTTCATGTACGGCCGCATGTCGAGCGTCCCGTAGCCGGTCTCGTCCGGGTCGCCGCCCTTCGCGATCGTGAGGTCGGCCTTCGGGAAGCTGTCGATCGTCGTGTCCGTCCCGAGTGCGAGCGGCAGGTACGCGGGGTTGATGCGCGTCCCCCACTCGTCGGGGCGTCCCTCGAGGAACGCCTGCGCAGCGGGGTCCGCCCGGAGCCAGGCCCAGACCCGGGCGTTGGCGTCCGTGTCCCCGAGCGCCACCATCAGGCCGGCCGGCGCCGAGTCGCTCTTCGACCCGACGAAGGACGGGTTGAGCGCGAGGAACTCGGGGTCGGTGACGATGCTCGTCGGGTTCGCCTGCACGACCGCGTCGCCCTTGCCCCGCCCGGGGACGTCGGCCTGGTACGTCTGGGTGAGCAGCTTCGCGACGAGCCGGGCGTCGAGGGTGAGGTCCTGCGCCTGCAGCCCGTTGCGGACCTTCGCGGGGGCGTCCGGGTACAGCCGGTAGTCGATCGTGAAGCCGATGACGAGCGCGGACTGCGCCACCGGGGCGTACCGGATGGTCGTCCCGGACGCGGTCCCGGTGTCGAGCGGGGTGTTGACGAGCGCGAGTCGTGCCGCGCCGTCGGTCGTCGAGACGATCTGGTGCTGCGCCTCCTCGTCGCCGATCTGCGAGTACCCGTACGTGGTGCCGAGCCGGCAGAGCGCGGGCTGCCACGCGGTGACGGCCTCGGTCGCGGTCTCCGAACCGACGAGCCGCTGCTCCTTGTTCCCGATCGGGCAGGACTGCGCGACGGACTGGAACCCGAGGTGGAACACCACGCGGTTGCGCCACGCCGAGGCCGACAGGGGCGAGCCGGTGACGCGTCCGGCGGCGGTCGCGGTCGCGGGGCTGCCGTCGAGGTTGTGCGACCCGCGCGGCACGATGACGAGCCAGCACGACCGGGGTGCCGTCCCGGTCGCCGTGCGGACGTCCTGTCCGCAGCCGAGCTGGGGCGCCTCGAGTCCGGACTGCGTCTCGAAGGTGACGCGTCCGGTGCCGTCGCTCGCGGTGCGCGCCGCCGTGACCTCGTTCGTGGTGGTCGCGTCGAACTGCTTCGACAGCTCCGTCGTGCTCTTCGACAGCGAGCCGTCGACCGCACGGAACGGCACCCGGTAGGCGCGGAGGAACGGGTTCTCGACGGGCGGGTCGAGGAGCATGTCGGGGTCCGCGTCGGGACCCGAGAGCGCGGGGTCCTGCAGCGGGTCGTCTCCGATGACGAGGTCGCGCTTGGCCGCGCCGACGCCGGTCAGCGAGGCGATCGTCGAGGACGGGGCACCCCAGACGCACTGCTCGGGCGACGGTCCGGTGGCGGCGTCGCCCCAGCACTGCATGATCTGCACGTAGTTCGTGGCGTACTCGCTCGGGGAGGTCGGCTTCGCACCCGTCCAGCTGACGGTGACGCCCTGGTCGGTGAGGTCCTCGGTCTGGCTGACGGTGAACGACATGGCGGCGAAGTCGGCCGCGTCGGGGTCGGGGGTCGCGGCGGGGTCGGGGGTCGCGTCGGGGTCGGCGGTTGCGGCGGGGTCGGGGGTCGCGGCCGGGTCGGGCTCGGTCGTGGCGGTGCCCGTGTTGCTCGCCGCCGCGGTGCCGGCGTCGGTGTTGCCCGCCGCCGCGGTGGCGGTGCCGGACGCAGGGCGGCCGGTGCCGCTGCCGCTGCCGCTCCCGGCGCCGGACACCGTGCCGCCGGTCGCCAGCGCCGCCTGCGCGTCCGCCCACGACGTCGTGACCGACGACGACGAGTTCGTGGACGGCGCAGCGGCCGAGGCCGGGAAGCTCGCGACGAGGAGCGAACCCGCGACGGTGGTCGTCACGACGCCGAAGACGAGCGCCGCGGAGCCGAGTCGGACGAGGGTCTGGTGCTTCACTTGCGGATCCTCCGTCGCGACACGAGCACGCCGATGAACGGCGGCAGGAGCACCAGGCCGAGCAGTGCGGCCACGGCACAGGTCATGAGCGTCTTGGTCGGGCTCCACCCGTCGGCGGCGTCGACCTCGACCGGCAGCGCCGCCACGTTCTGGCAGACACCGCTGTCGGCGTCGCACTGCACGGGCGACCCGTCGTTCAGCGCCGCGACGGCGTTGCCGGTGCCGGATCCCGACCCGGAGCCGCCGGCGCTCCCGCTCGAGAGGTCCCCCGCGGTGGTGGTGCCGGAGGACCCACCGCTCGTCGACCCCGAGCCGGCGTCCGAACTCGCACCGTCGGACCCCGACCCGGAGCCGCTTCCACCGTTCGCCCCGCCGGAGCCCGAGGAGCGTCCCGAACCGCTGCTCGTCTGGGTGGGGGTCGCGGTGCCCTTCGCGCCGCCGGTGCCGGTGTTGCACTGGGTGGCGCCGAGCTTGTCGCACGCGGGCGGCTGGGGAGCCTTCACCGCGAGCGTGTTCTTGCCGTCCGCCGAGAAGGTCGGGTTGTTGCACTTCCGGATGTCGATCGACTTCGCCTGGACGCCGGGGATCCGACGGACCTGGTCGAGTCCGGCCTGCACGAGGTTGATCGGCAGCGGCGAGTAGCCGAGGACCTCGGCCTGCTGCTGGCCCTCGCACAGGAAGTAGTAGTCGAACGCGCCGAGGGTCTTGCCCTTCGCCGTCGTGAGGCTCGCGTCCGTCGTCGTCGGGATGATCATGTAGGAGTACGACGACAGCGGGTACGTGCGCGGGTCCGGGTTGTCGTAGACCCCGTCGAGGATCTGCGTCAGGTAGGACGGCGACTTCTTGTCGGTGTTGATCTTCGCGCCGAGCAGGCCGACCGCGACGTTCGAGGCCGTGGGCTCGACGTAGTAGCCGGACTTGTTGAGGACCTTCGCGACCGGGTACCCCGTCTTCAGGGCGTAGGAGTACTCGACGTACGTGATGGTGCCGACGTTCGCCTTCTGCGCGACGTAGCCCGAGACGCCCTGCGAGTTCGGCTGCGCGATGAAGCCCTTGCCCGGGATCGTCGGGTAGTTCGACGTCACGCCGCACGGCAGCGGACGCCCGGCCTGCTTGCAGTAGGCGTTCCACTGCGACGGGTACTTCTTGCTCATCCACGTGGTGAACTGCGCGGTGGACCCGGAGCCGTCCGAGCGCACGACCGGCACGACCTTGCGCTTCGGCAGCTCGAGCCCGGGGTTGTCCGCCTTGATCTTCGGGTCGTCCCAGCTCGTGATCGAGCCGGTGAAGATGCCCGCGAGCACGGGTCCGGACAGCCGGAGGTTGGTGATCTGCTTGCCACCCGAGGCCAGGTTGTACATGAACGAGGTACCGCCGGCGACGATCGGCATGTACGCGTAGCCGACGGTCGGCGGGACGTCGGTGACGCCGCCGTCCTTGATGCCGTAGGGGATCTCGGAGACGGCGAAGTCGACCGTGCCCGCCTTGAACTGGTTGCGGCCGTCCGACGACCCGGTGCTCGCGTAGCGGACCTTCATGCCGTACTGCTGCACGTTCACCGCCCACTGCTGGATGGCGACGGAGCTCCACGACGAGCCCGCGCCGGAGATCGGCACGTAGGACTCCGCCGCGTGTGCGGCGCTGACGGGGAGGAGCGACACGGCGAGCGCGAGGGCGGCCGTGATCGCGCCGAGCAGGCGGGTTCTGCGGGTGGTCACGAGGGGTCCTTCTTGGAGACGTCGGCAGGGAAGGGGTGGACGTAGCGGCGGGCGTTCCGGCGGACGAAGCGGCCGACCGGACGCCAGGCGGGCCCGGCGGCCTCGACGCCGCGGAGCACGGTGCCCCACGCCGCGGCGATGCGCTCGCGGCGGCGTTCGCGGGTGGCGACGGTCTGGGAACCGATCACGCGGGCGATCACGAACAGCACGAGGACGAGGAACATGAGCACCGCGGCGGCGCCGAAGCCGCGCGCGATCATGTTCGGCTCGGGCGACTTCACGAACTCGAAGATCGCCAGCGGCAGCGAGATCATCGGCCCGCTCGTCGGGTCGAGGTTGAGGTCGGGCGCGAAGCCGGCGGTCAGGAGCACGGGACTCGTCTCGCCGATCCCGCGGGCGGTGGCGAGGATGATCGCGGTCACGAGGCCGGACCGCGACGTCGGCAGGACGACCCGCCAGACCGTCTGCCACTGGCCGGCCCCCAGCCCGATCGACGCCTCCTTGAGGGTCGCGGGCACCAGACGGAGGACGACGTCCGCGGACCGGATCATGATCGGCAGCATCATCACGCTGATCGCGAGCGCCGCGGCGAAGCCCGACTTGTCGAAGCCGAGGCCGACGATGACGCTCGCGTAGATGAAGAGCCCGGCGACGATCGACGGCAGCGCGGTCATCGCCTCGACGATCGTGCGCACGAAGCGGGAGAACGGCCCCGGCACCTCGGTCAGGAAAAGCGCCGTGGTCACGCCGAGCGGCACCGTGATCACGAGGGCGATCGAGATCTGGATGAGCGACCCGGCGATCGCGTGCAGCACGCCGCCCGAGCTCATCGGGTCGAGCGGTCCGGTCAGCGCCATGTCCTGCGTGTAGAAGTTCCAGTGCGGCAGGGCGTCCGTGGCCCGCACGACGCTGAAGCCGACCACGAACACGAGCGTCGCGACGACGACGAACGCGAGCGAGTGCACCGCCGCGGACACGACCCGGTCGCGGACCACCGAGCCGCTCTCGTTCGTGGCGACGAGGAGCGCGTAGAACACCAGGAACAGCAGGTAGGCGACCGCGACGAAGGCGATCGGCCCGGACACCGGCGCGAGCTCGGTGAAGACGATCGACGTGACCGAGAGCGACGCGATGGCCGCGCCGACGACGCAGAGCACGTCGCTGATCCGGACGCCGTTCGTGCGGCGTTCCTCGGGTCCGCGGCGGTGCTCCGGCTCCCGCTCGAGTCGGGGCAGCACGGTCCCCGACCCGGCACCCGACGGCGTGGACGCCGGGACGGGCGCGGTGATCACGGCGGAGGGGGTCCGGAGGGGCACGGTGGGCAGGGGTGTGGTGGCGCCCGACGGCGCCTGCGTGGTGTCGGTCATGGCTAGCTGCTCGCTCCCGAACGCGACCGGGCGACGACGGCGGACGCCGCGAAGTTGATGCAGAGCGTCATCAGGAAGAGCGTGAGTCCGGCCGCCATGAGCGCGGACATGCCGAACGGGGTCGCGTCGCCGTAGCGGAGCGCGATGAGCGACGACACCGAGCTCGCGCCGGCCTGCAGGATGTGCGGCTGGATCACGAACACCGGCGAGATGATCATGTAGACCGCGATGGTCTCGCCGAGCGCCCGGCCGAGCCCGAGCATCGTGCCGCCGATGATCCCGCCGCGGCCGAAGGGCAGGACCACCGCGCGGATCATGCCCCACTTCGTCGACCCGAGCGCGAGGGCGCCCTCCCGCTCCCCGAGGGGCGCCTGCGAGAACACCTCCCGCATGATCGAGGTCACGATCGGCGTGATCATGAGCCCGACGACGATGCCCGCGATGAACGTGGACGCCGTGTACGACGTCGGCGACGCGAGCGGATCGTCGAGGTCGACGCCCGAGACGCGGAACAGCGGGATCCAGCCGAACCACTGCGAGATCCAGCGGGACACCGGCGTGATCTGGCCCTGCAGGAAGAAGAACCCCCAGAGGCCGTAGACGACGCTCGGGATCGCGGCCATCAGGTCGACGAGCCCGATGAAGGCCTTCCGGATCCGCTGGGGCGCGTACTCGGTGATGTAGAGCGCGGTGCCGAGCGAGAGCGGCACCGCGAAGACGATCGCGACCCCGGCGATGAGGATCGTCCCGACGAGCACGGCGGCGATGCCGAACCGGTGCGCGTCCGGGTCCCAGGCCTGCGTGGTGAGGAAGCCGAAACCGGCGACCCCGAGGGCCTGCGACGCCCGGAACGTCAGGAAGAGCCCGACGAGCAGCATGATCGTCAGGACGGCGACACCGCCCGCGCGGGCG
>NZ_BACW01000325.1:0-1097 GCF_000333315.1 Curtobacterium sp. B8 | reverse complement strand
TGTTCGGCACGGCTCCCACCACGGCGGACCTACACGTCCTCGCGTGGGTGATCGTCGGCGTCGCCGTCGCGGCGAGCGCCCTGACGATCGCCGACCGCGCGCTGTCCCGTCCGGACGTGGTCTGACCGTGCAGCGTCGCGCGGGCACGGCTCCCGCAGCGTCGCGAACGCCGTGCCCTTCCGTGAGGTGGCAGTTCCGGTTCGATCAACGCGGCGTTCGCGAACCAGAACTGCCACGGACCGATCGCATCGTCCGCGCGCGGCGCGGGCTGCGTGGCGCACGGCACGCGCCAGGCGGCCGCCCCCAGGCGGCAAGCGTCGCGACCCGGATCCGGCCCGCGTCTCCCGGCCGGACCGCCAGCGCGACCTCCCCGGAGCCGCGGCCGGACCGACGGACCCGCACCGCGCCTCCAGGCCGACCCTGGACGTGCAGCCCGGCCATCAGGCCGCCCCGGGCCGAGCAGCACCGCCGGGCCGGCGCGCGACAGCGTGCCCGGTACCCTGATCCGGTGACCGACCCGATGCCCGCGCACACCGCGGCCCTCACGCACTGGACCCTCACCCTCGTCTGCGACGACCGTCCCGGGATCGTGCACGCCGTGTCCGGAGCCGTCGTGGCCGCGCAGGGCAACATCACCGAGTCGCAGCAGTTCTCGAGCGCCGACACGAACACGTTCTTCATGCGCCTCCAGGTCATGGCCCCGGTCGACCGCGCCACCTTCGAGGACGCCCTCGAACCCGTGGTGCAGCGCTACGACGCCCGGGTGCAGCTCGACGTGGTCGGGCGGCCCCTCCGCACGCTCGTCCTCGTGTCCAAGGCCGGACACTGCCTCAACGACCTGCTGTACCGGCAGCGCGGTGGACAGCTGCCGATCGAGGTCCCCCTCGTCCTCTCGAACCACCCCGACCTGCAGGAGCTCGCGTCGTTCTACTCGGTGCCGTTCGAGCACCGTCCGGTGACCGACGCCGAGACGAAGCACGACATGGAGCAGCGGATCCTCGAAGCCGTCGACGAGCTCGACATCGAGCTCGTCGTCCTCGCGCGCTACATGCAGATCCTCTCGCCGGGGCTCTGCGCCGCGCTCGAGGGCCGTGCCG
>NZ_BACW01000326.1:0-31165 GCF_000333315.1 Curtobacterium sp. B8 | reverse complement strand
GACTCCCGTTTTGCGGTCTCCCCGCTCGGACGGGAGGATCGTGGCATGGCTCAGGTCGCGATCGTCGTCAACGGGATGCCCGGTTCGGGCAAGAGCACCGTGGGCGCCGCCCTCGCGGAGGTCCTCGGGTGCCCGTTCCTGTCGAAGGACCGGATCAAGGAGCCCTTGGCCGACATCGCCGGCCCGATGATCGCCTCGCGCGACCTCGGCGCGATCGCGATGGACACGATGTGGTCGATGGCGCGGGCCGTCGAGAACGGGGTCGTCCTCGACGCCGTCTGGCTCCCGTCACGTGACCGCGCCCTCCTGGAGGCAGGGCTCGCCTCCGCAGGGTCCCCTCGCGTCGTCGAGGTGTGGTGCGACGTCGACCGCGCGACCGCCGACGAGCGGCTGCGCGAGCGCTACGAGCCGGGCACGCTCCCGGTCCGGCACGACGTGCACGGCGACCTCGCCTCGGTGCTCGCGTTCTGGGACGAGCACGGTCCCACGGCGGGGCCGGTCGGCCTGCCCGGCGCCCCGGTCGTCCGGGTCGACACCGCGAAGCCCTACGACGTCGGCGCCCTCGTGCAGGAGATCGCCGCGCACTTCGTCTGACGCACGAACGCCCCGCCGGTGTCGGCGAGGCGTTCGTCGTGGGACGGGGTGCTACTTCTTGGCGCCCTGGGCGGCGACGGCAGCGGCACCCGCCGCGGCGGCCTCGGGGTCGAGGTAGTACGAGGGCTTCGTCGGACGGAAGTCGTCGTCGAGCTCGTACACGAGCGGGATGCCCGTCGGGATGTTGAGCCCGGCGATGTCGTCGTCGGAGATGCCGTCGAGGTGCTTGACGAGCGCGCGGAGCGAGTTGCCGTGCGCGGTGACGAGGACGGTCTTGCCGGCGGCGAGGTCCTTCGTGATGTCCGACTCCCAGTACGGCAGGAGACGGTCGATCACGAGCTTGAGCGACTCGGTGCGGGGCAGCTGGTCGCCGAGGTCGGCGTAGCGGCGGTCCCCGGCCTGCGACCACTCGGCGTCGTCGGCGATGGGGGGCGGCGGCACGTCGAACGACCGGCGCCACTCCATGAACTGCTGCTCGCCGTACTGCTCGAGCGTCTGGGCCTTGTCCTTGCCCTGCAGGTCGCCGTAGTGGCGCTCGTTGAGCCGCCAGTCGCGCTTCACCGGGAGCCAGGCGAGGTCGGCCTCGAGCAGGGCGATGTCGGCGGTCTGGATCGCGCGGGTCAGGAGCGAGGTGTAGAGGACGTCCGGCACGATGCCCGACCCGGCGATGAGCTCGCCGGCGCGCTTCGCCTCCTTCTCGCCCAGCTCGCTGAGTCGGACGTCGACCCAACCGGTGAACAGGTTCTTCTGGTTCCAGTCACTGTTGCCGTGACGGAGCAGGACGAGCGTGGAGGTCATGCACCCGAGTCTACCGAGCGGGTGCGCCTCGCTACCCTGGGGCCATGCCCATCGGGAACGTCACGCGCGGGACGACCGGGGTCAACCGGCTCCGTCGCGTCGACCGGTGGATCGCCGCGCTCCCGGTCCTCCGCCGGACCGCCGACCCGCTCGTGGCCGACGTCGGGTACGGCGCCCGCCCGACCACGACGCTCGAGATGCGCGACCGGCTCGCCCGCGTCCGCCCGGACGTCGAGGTGACCGGCATCGAGATCGAACCCGAGCGGGTGGCGCTCGCGAACGCCGGCACGCGGGACGGTGTGACCTTCCGGCTCGGCGGCTTCGAGACCCCGACGCCAGGGGGTCGTCGTCCCGCGGTGATCCGGGCGTTCAACGTCCTGCGGCAGTACGACGAGTCGGCCGTCGTCGACTCCTGGCGGATCATGCAGGACCGCCTGCAGCCCGGCGGCGCGCTCGTCGAGGGCACGTGCAACGAGGTCGGACGGGTGGCCTCGTGGGTGACGCTCGACGACGTCGCGCCGCGGACCTTCACGGTGTCGCTCCGGTTGGCCGGGCTCGAGGTGCCCTCGGTGGTGGCGGAACGACTGCCGAAGGCGCTCATCCACCGGAACGTCCCCGGGGAACGCGTGCACGACTTCCTCCGCGACCTCGACCTGGCCTGGGCGGTCGCGGCACCGCTCGGCACCTACGGCCCGAGGCAGCGGTGGCTCGCGGCCGTCGGGGGCCTGCGGGACCGCGGCTGGCCGGTGCTGCACGGGGGCTCGCGGTGGCGCCTCGGCGAGCTCACCGTCCCGTGGGAGGCCGTGGCCCCGGCCGACTGACGCCGGGGTCGCCCGCGTCGCGCGGTGCGAGGTCGCACGGTGGGGACGTCGCACGGTGCGACGTCGCACGGTGCGACGTTGTCCACACGGTGCGAGGTTGCAACGCCGCACCGTGTGGGAAACCCCGCACCGAGCGGCCGAGCGCGCGAGCCACCGCGGGCGTCGGCGCGCTACGAGCGGCGGACCGCGCCGAGCCGTGGCAGCCGCGGCACGTTCGCCGTCGCCCCGGCACCCGGCGGCACGATGACCTGTTGCGCCGCGGTCACGACCACGTCGTCCGCGTGCAGGGTCAGCGTCGCGTCCGGGTCGAGGGACCGCTTCACGACCGCGAGCCCGATCGGCCCGAGCTCGTGGTGCACGGCCGAGGCGGCGAGACGGCCGACCTCGTTCTCCCCGAGCAGCACCGGCGTCCCCGGCACCGGCAGCACCGCGTCCGACCCGTCGAGGTGGAGCAGCACCGCACGACGCGGCGGGTGCCCGAGGTTGTGGACCTTCGCGACCGTCTCCTGACCGCGGTAGCAGCCCTTCGACAGGTGCACGGCGGACCGGAGCCAGTCGAGCTCGTGCGGGATCGTGCGCTCGTCGACGTCGGAGAGCGACGGACGCCAGGCGGCGATCCGCAGGGCTTCGTACGCGAGGAGGCCCGCGGCGGCCACGTCGGACGCAGCGATCGCGGCCGCGGTGCCGGGCTCGACCACCGCGATCCGGAGGGTCCAGTCGGACGCGGGGTGGGCCTCCAGGGCGGCGTAGCCCCAACCGCCGGGCGCGACCTCCGACCACGGGTCGACCCACTCGACCGCCGCGTCGGCGGGGCCGACGGCACCGTCGAACCGACCGAGGGTGACGAAGTCGGCGGAGCGGTCGGCGACCTCGACGCGCAGCATGAAGCGCATCGTGTCGAGCCACGCGGCGAGCGGCGCGGCGTCGGCGGGCTCGGTGAGCAACCACGTGGCCGTGCCGTCGTCGACGACGCGGGCGGCGTGCTCGACCCGGCCGGAGGCGTCCAGGACGAGCGTCTCCGTGGAGACCCCGGGGACGAGACCGAGCAGGAGCTGCGAGGTGATCGAGTTGAGCCACGAGAGCCGGTCGGGGCCGGTGACGGTCACGACGCCGAGCCCGAGTTCGACGACCGCGCGACCCCGATCGAGGAGTCGCTGCTCGGCGAGCGGGTTGCCGTAGTGCGCGGCCACACCCGTGTCGGCGGCCACGAAGCCCGGCCGCGACGCGAACGGCGTCGGCATCAGTCGACCTTCGCGAGCTGCCCCGAGGCGTGCGAGGTCAGCTCCCGTCCGAGCGCCGCGATGTCCCACGCCCAGAACAGCTTGCCCTCGACGAGGCCGTACAGCCGCGTCGCCGCGGAGTACTCCTTCGCGTTCGGCGAGCGCACGACGGTGTCGGTCGCGAGGTCGATCCGACCCTTCGCCACCCGTCCGACGTAGAGCTCGTTCACGCCCGTCGGGTGCACGATCGCCGCCTCGACGTCGAAGCCGTCGGTCGCGTTGCGCAGGGTCTCGACGCTCTGGGTCGTGCTGAACGGGGTCGGCCCGTCGCCCAGGAGCATCGCCGGGCCGCGGTCGCCGGGCTCGTGCGGCCGGTCGAGCCGCCAGTAGCCCATCTCGGCCGCGAGCGGGGTGTGCTCGTCGTCGAGCAGCCACGTCGTGGACGAGTAGTTGAGGTAGGGCAGGCCGTCGT
Organism: Curtobacterium sp. B8; assembly: GCF_000333315.1. NCBI lineage: Bacteria > Bacillati > Actinomycetota > Actinomycetes > Micrococcales > Microbacteriaceae > Curtobacterium > Curtobacterium sp. B8. The sequence continues at coordinate 27,260 of NZ_BACW01000326.1, read as the reverse complement.
GGCTGAAGCTCACGCGCTGGCCGAAGTCGTACTTCCGGGGCTCGTCCTCGTCGCCGACGGGGTACTCGACGACGCCGGTGCCCTCCCAGACGCCGACGAGCCAGGACAGCGGCACGAGTTCGGGTGCGAGGCCCTCCGGCAGTTCGATCAACGCTGACCCTTGAACAGCTTCACGACGACGGTCACCGAGATGAACGCGATCGCGAGCGACGCCAAGCCGAGGAGGCCCACGTAGAAGAGCTCGAGCGCAAGCAGCGAATCCATGCCCAGAGTCTACGCGGCGCGGCTCAACGCGCCAGGAGCACCACGGCGGTGACGAGCACGACGACGAACGCGCCGGACGAGGCGATGCTGATCCGTTCGACCAGGCCGTCCTTCGTGGCCGTGATGAGCTGCAGCACGAAGCTGACGAGCACGCAGAGCACGAAGACGAGGAGGAGCCAGGCGAACGAGTCCTTCTGCGCGAGCGTGATCACGAGGACGGCGCCGACGACCGCGAGCAGCCACACGGGGAGCACGGACGTCAGCTTGAGGCGACGCTGGTCGGCGGGCGGCACGGGCTCGGTCACGCGCCCCATCATGACAGAGGGTGTCCGGGCGCCGGGCGGGGCGGCGGTGGGGCGGGCCCGGTCGCGGGCCGGGCCGCCCGCGCCCGCTGGGTACCGCGCCAGCGTCCGCGGCCGCGTCCGCATCCGCGGGCGCACCGTCCGCCCGGACGGCGGGCCGCTTCCCGAGCATCACTAGGATGTGTCCACGTCGTCCCCCACGCTCTGGAGGTCCTGTGGCCCAGCTCCTGGTACTCACCTCGGCCGCGCCCGGCGACGTCCTGCCGAGCCTCGGTCTCCTGAGCCACCGGATCCGCCACGTCCCCGCCGAGGCCGCGCAGCTCGTGAACGCGCCGCAGAGCGACCTGGTCTTCGTCGACGCCCGGGTCGACCTCGTCGGCGCCAAGGCCCTGTGCAAGATCCTCGTCACCAGCGGGTCGCCGACGCCGATCGTCCTCGTGGTCACCGAGGGCGGCCTGACCGCGGTGAACAGCGAGTGGAACGTGGACGACGTCGTGCTCGAGTCGGCCGGCCCGGCCGAGGTCGACGCCCGCATCCGGCTCGCCGCCGGTCGTGCGGCGAAGCAGCCGGCCAGCACCAAGATCCAGGCGTCCGGCGTCGTCATCGACGAGGCCAGCTACTCGGCGAAGGTCCGCGGACGGCCGCTCGACCTCACCTTCAAGGAGTTCGAGCTCCTCCGCTTCTTCGCGACGCATCCCTCGCGCGTGTTCACCCGCGAGCAGCTGCTCAGCGAGGTCTGGGGCTACGACTACTTCGGCGGCACGCGCACGGTCGACGTGCACGTGCGACGGCTCCGCGCCAAGCTCGGTGACCTCGAGTCGCTCATCGGCACGGTCCGGAACGTCGGCTACCGCTTCAACGTCTACGAGGACGAGGCCGAGCGACTGGCCGGACAGTGACGATCGCGCTCGACGCGTTCTCGGTCGCGGGCGAGCCTCGGCCGTTCTCCGACCAGACGCTGGTCGACGTCCGAGCCGGGCGCGCGACGGTCATCGGCGACGAGCGCGGGGTCGCCGTCGTGCGCGACGGAGAGCTCGAGGTGGCGGTCGCCCTGGAGGCCCGTGGGCGCGGCCTCGGGACCGCCCTCGTCACGCAGGCGCTCGCCCTGGGCGACGGGGCGCCCGGCGCGTCGTCGCGTGCTCCGCGGCTCGCGTGGGCGCACGGGGACCACCCGGCTGCACGGGCGCTCGCGGCGCGGTTCGGCTGGCGTGCCGTCCGCACGCTGCTGCAGCTCCGGGCGCCGGTGCCGTCGGTCGCGCCGGACGTGGCACTGCCGGACGGCTCGTCGCTCGCGGCGTTCCGGGCCGCTGACCCGGAGGACGAGGCCGCCTGGCTCGAACTGAACGCCGCCGCCTTCGCGCACCACCCCGAACAGGGCCGGATGACACTCGACGACCTCCGTGCCCGCGAGGCCGACCCCTGGTTCTCCGGGGACGACCTCCTGCTCGTGCGGGATGCGACCGGCCGGCTCGCCGGGTCCTGCTGGCTCAAGGTCGAGGACGGCACGGGCGAGTTCTACGCCGTGGCCGTCCGGCCCGACCTGCAAGGACAGGGACTCGGCGGGGTGCTCATGCGCGCCGGGTGGGGGCGACTGGTCGGGCGCGGCCTCACCGCCGCCGCGCTGTACGTCGAGGGCGACAACGAGCCCGCGCTGGCGCTCTACCGGCGGTCCGGGTTCACGCAGCACGCGATCGACGTCCAGTACGCCGCCGCCTGACCCCTGCACACCGGGTCCGTTCACGCCGCGTTTTCACAGCCGTCACGAACAGCCCTCGTCGCGGAGGCCGCGGGTGGCAGGATGTGGGCATGGACACCGAACCGCAGCTCGACGGCGAATCCGTCGCACCGGACCTCGACGACTTCGACGAGGTCGTCGAGGTGGAGCACGAGTCGCTGCCCTCGGACCGCTACTTCGACCGCGAGCTCAGCTGGCTCCGGTTCAACCAGCGTGTGCTCGAGCTCGGTGAGGACCGCACGCAGCCGCTGCTGGAGCGTGCGAACTTCCTCGCCATCTTCGCGTCCAACCTCGACGAGTTCTTCATGGTCCGCGTCGCCGGGCTCAAGCGCCGCATCGACACCGGCATCGCCGTGCCGACGAACGTCGGGCGCGCCCCGAGCGACGTCCTCCGCGACATCGCCCAGAAGGCCCACGAGCTGCAGGACCGCCACGCAGCGGCGTTCATCGACTCGCTGAAGCCCGACCTCGACGCCGCGGGCATCCACATCGAGCACTGGTCCGACCTCGACGAAGCCGACCGGCTGCGCATGCGCGAGTACTTCAACGAGCAGATCTTCCCGGTGCTCATGCCGCTCGCGGTCGACCCGGCACACCCGTTCCCCTACATCTCGGGGCTGTCGCTCAACCTGGCCGTGCGGGTGCGGAACCCGAAGTCGCAGCGGCAGGAGTTCGCGCGCCTCAAGGTCCCGCAGAACTTCTCGCGGTTCATCGCCCTGCCCGACGACGGCTCCGGGCGGCAGCGGTACATCCCGCTCGAGGACCTCATCGCGAACCACCTCGACGACCTCTTCCCCGGGATGGAGGTGCTCGAGCACCACGTGTTCCGCGTGACCCGAAACGAGGACGTCGAGATCGAGGAGGACGAGGCCGAGAACCTCATCCAGGCCCTCGAGCGCGAGCTCCTCCGCCGTCGGTTCGGACCGCCCATCCGCCTCGAGATCACCGAGGACATGGACCCGGTGACGCTCGACCTGCTCGTCCGCGAGCTCGACATCACGGAGCAAGAGGTCTACCGCCTCCCGTCGCCGCTCGACCTCGGCGGCCTGTTCGAGATCGCGAAGATCAGCCGACCGGACCTGCACTACCCCAAGCACGTGCCGACCACGCCCGTGCAGTTCCAGCCGGGCGAGCCGAACACGAAGCCGGACCTGTTCCGGGCGATCGGCCGGTCGGACGTCCTCGTGCACCACCCGTACGAGTCCTTCGCGACGAGCGTGCAGGCGTTCCTCGAACAGGCGGCTGCCGACCCGAACGTCCTCGCGATCAAGCAGACGCTCTACCGCACCTCGGGCGACAGCCCCATCGTCGAGGCCCTCATCGACGCCGCCGCCGCGGGCAAGCAGGTGCTCGCCCTCGTCGAGATCAAGGCGCGCTTCGACGAGCAGAACAACATCGGCTGGGCGCGCAAGCTCGAGAAGGCCGGCGTGCACGTCGTCTACGGCCTCGTCGGGCTGAAGACGCACTCGAAGCTCGTCCTGGTCATCCGTCAGGAAGGCGGGACGCTCCGGCACTACAGCCACATCGGCACCGGCAACTACAACCCCAAGACCTCGCGCATCTACGAGGACATGGGCCTGTTCACCGCCGACGACACCGTGGGCAAGGACCTGACCCGCCTCTTCAACGAGCTGTCCGGCTACGCCATCGAGAAGAAGTTCAAGCGGCTGCTCGTCGCCCCGCTGCACCTGCGCAAGGGACTGATCAAGCGCATCCAGGCCGAGGCCGACAACGCCCGCGCGGGCAAGCCCTCGGGCATCCGGATCAAGGTCAACTCGATGGTCGACGAGCAGATCATCGACGCGCTGTACCTCGCCAGCCAGGCCGGCGTGCCGGTCGACGTCTGGGTGCGCGGCATCTGCTCGCTCAAGCCGGGGATGGAAGGCGTCTCGGAGACCATCCGGGTCCGGAGCGTCGTCGGCCGGTACCTCGAGCACTCGCGGGCGTTCGCGTTCCACAACGACGGCGACCCGGTCGTGTTCATCGGCTCCGCGGACATGATGCACCGCAACCTCGACCGTCGCGTCGAGGCCCTCGTGCGCCTGTCCGACCCCGCCCACGTGACCGAGGTCCAGGACATGTTCGACCTCGCGATGGCCGACACGACGAGCTCGTGGCACCTGGAGTCCGACGGCGAGTGGACACGCCACTCGACCGATGCTGACGGGCGCCCCCTCGCGGACGTGCAGAATGTCCTCATGCTCAAGATCTCGGCCCGGAAGCGCTCCACTCGGTGAGCGGCGGTCCCACGGGTCCCGTCGTCGCAGCCGGAGCCGTCGTCTGGCGTGAGCAGGACGGGCGGCCGCTCGTGCTGCTCATCCACCGCGGGCACCACCACGACGTCTCCTTCCCGAAGGGCAAGGTCGACCCGGGCGAGAGCGTCCCGACGACCGCGGTCCGCGAGATCGACGAGGAGACCGGCTACCGGGTCCACCTCGGGGCGCCGCTCGGCACCGCCGAGTACGTCCTGCCGAACGGCCGCGACAAGGTCGTGCACTACTGGTCCGCCCGGGTGTCGAACAAGGAGTTCGAACGCGCCGGGACGTTCCGGCCGAACGACGAGGTCGCCGCGGTCGAGTGGGTGTCGATCGACGACGCCCGTGGCCGGCTGACCTACGAGCGCGACGTCGAGGTCCTCGACCGGTTCGCCGACCGCGCCGCCGCCGGCGAGCACAAGACCTTCGCCCTCATCGCACTCCGGCACGCGAAGACCGTCCCCGGCTCGGACTGGGACGGACCGGACGCCACCCGGCCACTGCTGCCGGTCGGCCGCTCGCAGGCCCGGGCGGTCGTCGCACCGGTCGCGGCGTTCGGCCCGAAGAAGATCGTCTCGAGCACGGCGGCGCGGTGCCTCGCGACCGTCGAGCCCCTCTCCGCACGGACGAAGGTCGGCGTCTCGTCGACCCCGGACATCAGCCAGGACGCCCACGACCGCGGCGCCGCCAACGTCAAGGGCGTCGTGCTGCGTCGGATCGACAAGGCGAAGTCGACCGTCCTGTGCTCGCACGGGCCCGTCCTGCCCGACATCATCGCCCGCATCGCCGGCGCGACGGCCGACGGCAGCCGACACTTCGACCTCCGTCAGGCAGCGATGCTCTCCGTCGGCGACTTCGCCGTGATGCACATCGCCGGCGGCAAGCTCGTCGCCGTCGAGACGCACCGGAACACCATCGCCTCGTAGGCCTCGGACAACGCCTTCCCAGGCCGACCGGCCCGTCGCCGGAGGCCTCGCGGCGGCGGTGATCCGTGCCTCCCGGCCGACACCGCCGAGCATGCGAACGCATGCGCCGCGCGCGGGCGCAGTGGCCCGATCCTGCACCCGCACCGGCCTGCGCGTCCACGCGCCGCGAGCGGGGCAAGCCCTCGTTCACCTCCCGTTCACCCCCGGGCACCTCCCGGGTCACCTCTCGTCCCTACAGTCGCTCCCGGGTCAGCACCGGCCCGCGGGACCCGCAGCGGTCCCACCTGCACTGACATTCCCGAAGGGACCCCTGTGAACATCAAGCGAATCGGCACGGTCGCGGCGATCGCGATCGTCGGCGCCGTCGCGCTGTCCTCCTGCGCCTCGAACGAGGGCGGCGCGGGCGACAACGCCTCCGGCTCGTCGAGCTCGGGCACGGACTACTCGAAGCTCTCCGGCACCCTGACCGGCTCGGGCTCGTCCGCGCAGCAGACCGCGCAGGCCACGTGGACCGCCGGGTTCCAGAACGTCGCTTCCGGCGTCACGGTCAACTACTCGCCCGACGGCTCGGGCGCCGGCCGCAAGAACTTCATCTCGGGTGCCGCGGACTTCGCCGGCTCCGACGCCGCCCTCTCGGACGACGAGCTCTCGGGCTCGTTCGCCAAGTGCGCCGCGGACTCCAAGGCCATCGACATCCCGGTCTACATCTCCCCGATCGCGATCGCCTACAAGGTCGACGGCGTCAAGGACCTCACGCTCGACGCGAAGACCATCGCGGGCATCTTCTCCGGCAAGATCACCAAGTGGAACGACTCGGAGATCAAGGACCTGAACAAGGACGCCTCGCTCCCCGACGCGAACATCACCGTCGTGCACCGCTCGGACGACTCGGGCACGACCGAGAACTTCTCCGAGTACCTCGACGCGAACGCGAAGGACGTCTGGGGCAAGGAGCCGAGCCAGACCTTCCCGTACCAGGTCGGTGACGCCGCCGCGAAGACCTCGGGTGTCGCCTCCTCGATGGCCAGCGCCTCGAACGCCATCACCTACATCGACGACTCGGGCGCGGGCTCGCTCGACAAGGCGAAGCTCATGGTCGGCGACAAGGCCACCACGATCTCGGCCGAGGGTGCCGCCACCGTCGTCGCGGACTCCGAGACGGTCTCGGGCCGCGCGGACAACGACCTCGCGATCGACATCAACCGCACCGACACCGCCGACAACGCGTGGCCGCTGGTGCTCGTCTCCTACGCCATCGCGTGCCAGGAGTACAAGGACTCGGCGACGGGTGAGCTCGTGAAGGGCTACCTCGACTACGTCGTGTCGAAGGACGCGCAGGACGCCGCCGCGAAGGAGGCCAAGTCGGCCGCCCTCTCGAGCGACCTCTCGGAGAAGGCCGCGAAGGCCGTCGCCTCCATCAAGTAACGCCCGCTGAGCGCCCGGACGCCGGTCCCACCCATCTCGACCGGCGTCCGGGCACTCGCCCGTCACGGCACCACCTCCCCACCTCCCCCGCTCTCCCGTTCCCGGGCGATCCTCCGACAGGAGTCCCATGACGACCGCACCGGCCCGCGAAGGGGCCACCGTCATCCCGAAGCCCAAGGCCGTCGTCCGCATCGGCGACCGGGTGTTCTCCGCCGCCTCGGTCATCTCCGGCGGCCTCATCCTCGTCGTCCTCGTGCTCGTCGCCGCGTTCCTCGTCTGGCAGAGCATCCCGGCGCTCGTCGCCAAGGCCGGCACGCTGCCGAACGGTTCCGCCAACTTCTGGGACTACGTCGGCCCGCTCGTCTTCGGCACGGTGTGGTCCGCGCTCATCGCGCTCGTGATCTCCGTCCCGCTGGCGCTCGGCATCGCGCTCTTCATCTCGCACTACGCACCGCGGCGGCTCGCCCCGGTGCTCGGCTACGTCGTCGACCTGCTGGCAGCGGTGCCGTCGGTCGTCTACGGCCTGTGGGGCATCGTCGTCCTCGCGCCGTTCGTGAAGCCGTTCTACGTCTTCCTCAACACGTACTTCGGTTGGTTCCCGCTCTTCTCCGGACAGGTGACCGGCACCGGCCGCACCATCCTCACGGCATCGATCGTGCTCGCCGTGATGGCGATCCCGATCATGACCGCCGTCATGCGCGAGATCTTCCTGCAGGCGCCGACCCTCAACGAGGAGGCCGCCCTGGCCCTCGGCGCGACCCGGTGGGAGATGATCCGCCTGTCCGTCCTGCCGTTCGCGAAGTCCGGCATCGTGTCCGCGATCATGCTCGGCCTGGGTCGCGCGCTCGGCGAGACGATGGCCGTCGCCCTCGTGCTGTCGGTGTCGACGAACGTGACCCTCCAAGTGCTCACGTCGCTCAACCCCTCGACCATCGCCGCGAACATCGCCCTGCAGTTCGCCGAGGCCTCCGGCACCGCCCTGAACGCCCTCGTCGCGTCGGGCCTGGTCCTCTTCGTCATCACCCTGGTCATCAACATGCTCGCGCGGTACATCGTCCGCAAGCGAGTGAGCTGAGAGGTACGGCCCGATGTCCCTCGCCCTCCGTCAGTCCGGCATGACCGGCAACGCCTACGCCAACGGCAAGCTCCACAAGTCGGTGCCGTGGCTGCTCCTCATCGGCTCGTGGGTCGCGCTGATCGCCGTCTTCGCGCTGCTCAACGCCGGCGGTGCCGTGAAGGACTTCAACGTCGTCGCCGCGCTGTTCCTCGGCACGGTCCTGTTCGACGTCCTCATCGTCGTCGTCTCGCGGATCGTCGAAGGTGGCCGCAAGGCGGTCGACCGCCTCGTCACCTCGCTCGTCGTCACGGCGTTCGTGATCGCGGTGCTCCCGCTGGTCTCCCTGCTCTGGACGGTCCTCGCCGACGGCCTCGCGCGTTTCGACGCGGAGTTCTTCTCGTACTCGATGCGCGGCGTCATCTCGGAGGGCGGCGGCGCCGTGCACGCGCTCGTCGGCACGCTCGAGATCACGCTCTTCGCGGCCCTCATCTCGGTGCCGATCGGCCTGCTCACCTCGATCTACCTCGTCGAGTACGGCAAGGGCGCGCTCGCGAAGGGCATCACGTTCTTCGTCGACGTCATGACGGGTATCCCCTCGATCGTCGCGGGTCTGTTCGCCTACTCGCTCTTCGCCCTCTTCCTCGGCCCCGGCGCCCGCTTCGGCCTCGTCGGCTCGATCGCCCTGAGCGTGCTGATGATCCCGATCGTCGTGCGCTCCACCGAAGAGGTGCTGAAGATCGTCCCGATGGAGCTCCGCGAAGCCTCGTACGCTCTGGGTGTGCCGAAGTGGCTGACCATCGTCAAGGTCGTGCTGCCCACGTCCCTCGCGGGCATCACCACCGGTGTCATGCTGTCGATCGCCCGGGTCATCGGCGAGACCGCGCCGCTGCTCGTCACGGCCGGGTTCACCGCATCGATGAACTACGACCTCTTCAAAGACCCGATGATGACGCTGCCCGTGTTCGCGTACACGCAGTACTCGCAGCAGGGCGCCAACCCGGTCCCGTTCGTGGACCGGGCGTGGACGGCCGCGCTGCTCCTCATCCTCATCGTGATGGCGCTCAACCTGCTCGCGCGCTTCATCACCCGCCTCTTCGCCCCCAAGCTCCCCCGCTAGCGCGGCGCCGACCACCACCCCGAAGGAATCCACGTGTCCAAGCGCATCGAGGTCGACGGCCTCAACGTCTACTACTCGAAGTTCAAGGCGGTCGAGGGTGTCGACATCACCATCGAACCCCGCACCGTCACCGCGTTCATCGGTCCGTCCGGCTGCGGCAAGTCCACGTTCCTCCGCACCCTGAACCGCATGCACGAGGTCATCCCCGGCGCATGGGTCGAGGGCTCGGTCAAGGTCGACGGCGACGACCTCTACGGCGCGGGCGTCGACCCGGTGCTCGTGCGGCGTCAGGTCGGCATGGTGTTCCAGCGGCCGAACCCGTTCCCCACGATGTCGATCAAGGACAACGTGCTCGCGGGCGTGAAGCTCAACAACAAGCGCATCTCGAAGTCCGAGGCCGACGACATCGTCGAGCGCTCCCTGCAGGGCGCGAACCTCTGGAACGAGGTCAAGGACCGCCTCGACAAGCCCGGCATGGGCCTCTCCGGCGGTCAGCAGCAGCGTCTGTGCATCGCCCGCGCGATCGCGGTGCAGCCCGACGTGCTCCTCATGGACGAGCCGTGCTCGGCACTCGACCCGATCTCGACCCTCGCCATCGAGGACCTCATCGAGGAGCTGAAGAAGGAGTACACGATCGTCATCGTGACCCACAACATGCAGCAGGCCTCGCGCGTCTCCGACAAGACGGCGTTCTTCAACATCGCCGGCACCGGTCACCCCGGCAAGCTCATCGAGTACGACGACACCGCGACGATCTTCTCGAACCCGTCCGTGCAGGCCACCGAGGACTACGTCTCCGGCCGCTTCGGGTGATCGGCTGACGCAGCGTCACGCACGCTCGGCCCCGTCGGACCACGGTCCGGCGGGGCCGTCGGCGTCGTAGGGTGCGCCGAGGAGCTTCGACGGTCGTGCTCGTGCGACGCCGCCGCTGTCGGACGACAACGGGCCGGTCGCTCCGTGCGGACGCGGCAGGTTGCACGCGCCCAACAACGACGCCGCCGCTGTCGGACGACAGCGGCGGCGACGTGAGACAGCGGCAGCGAACGATGCGACCGCCTGGGGCCAGCGATCTCCCGGGACCGACCGCCTGGGGCCAGGGCCCGCCCGGCGCTACGCGTCGAGCGGGACCGCGGCGATCGGCGTGGTCGTCGGCTGCTCGGAACCACCGGCCGGCTCGACCGTGATGCCCACGGTCACACCGTCCTGCAGGTCGCCGGTCAGCACAGCCGAGTGGACGCCGTCGGAGGACTGCTCCATGAGGCCAGCGGGCTTGATCGCACCACCGGACGCCTTCGACGCGATGTACCAGAGCTCGTAGGTCTTGCCCTTCGGCGCGGCCTGGACCCCGTCGAGGATCACGGCCGACTTGCCGATGTCCTTCGACCAGACGACGGTGGCGGTGCCCCCGCCTTCGACCGGCGTGCTGCTGCGCTGGAAGTCCGACGCCGCGTAGATGCCGTCGAGGACGCTCGAGCTCTGCGACGAACCAGCACCCGGGCCGGGCTCAGAACCGGGGTTCAGGACACCACCGACGCTGAGCCCGACGCCGAGGAAGACCACCGCCACGGCGGCTGCCGCGGACATGGCCGCTGCCGGGCGCTGGAACCAACGACGGCGAGCCGCGGACTCCGCCGGACCCGGCACCACGGAGGACGTGGGTGACGGGGCGGAAGCGGATCGTGCCTCCAGGCCGTCGTCGAGCGCGGGAGTGTCCGCGAAGGACGCAGCGGGAGCCGCGACCTGCGGCGTGGTCTGGATCTGCGCCATCAGCGATGCCTTGAGCGACGCCGGCGGCTCGATCGGGTCGGTCGAGTACGCCAGCTGCAGCGCGGTCTCGCGCAGCGAGTCGGCCTCGGCCCGGAGGTCGGACGAGAACGCGAGCGCGTCCTCGACCTGGGTGCGCTCCTCGTCGGAGAGCGCATCGAGCGCGTACGAACCGGTCAGGGAGGACGGGTCGTCGTGTCGGTCGGTCATGAGGTCACCCCCATCTCGTCTCGGAGTCGGATCATCCCGTCGCGGAGACGGGTCTTGACGGTGCCGATCGGGACACCGAGTTGTTCGGCCATCTCGCTGTGCGAGAAGCCTCCGTAGTACGCGAGCTGCACCGCCTGGCGCTGGAACTCGGTGAGCTTCGCCAGTGCCCGGCTCACCCGCTCGTGCTCGATGCGGATCTCGACCGATTCGGTCACCTGATCGAAGCCGGACTCGAAGTCACGGATGCCGATCCGGGTGTCACGGTCATGCGAGGCCTGCGAGGCCCGCACCCGGTCGACCGCGCGGCGGTGCGCCATCGTGAGGACCCAGCTCGCGGCGGTCCCACGGCTGCGGTCGAACCGGGTGGCCTGCTGCCAGACCTCCAGGAAGACCTCCTGCGTGACCTCCTCGGACTGGGCACGGTCCCGCAGGAGCCGGGTCACGAGGCCGAGCACACGCCCGGAGAGTTCGTCGTACAGGTCGGAGAAAGCCGCCTGGTCGCCGTTCGCAACCCTGGTGAGGAGTTCATCGGGCGACGGCGGCGCCGGCTCGGCAGAGCCCCAGCGCTTCGTGTCGCGTTCCACGATGGCAAGCATTGCAGGTTTCCCCCCTCTCGGTGCACGGGGCGCTGCATGTGCTCAGGCATCGTGCAGCTGTTCGGGTGTGTGGGCGAGGGGGCCACGTGGTCCGCAGGGAATTGACCGACTGACGCCGGACCGGGCCGCGTGGGACCCCTCGCCGTGACCGGGACAGGGCCTGGCCACGATGATGATTCGGTGCCCTCGACCGGGCGGATTGGACGGGTCCCGGATCGGTGCGGTGTCCGACGTGCGAGAGCGGATTCGACGTGTCCAGGGTCGTTCCGTAGAGTGGACGTCGCCGGGCCGCAGCAAGCCCCGGGCTCCAAATTTCGCCGCTTCGAGCGGCCTCGCGCCGAGAGGCGCTTCTGCGGCCCGGTTCTTCTGTGTCTGCCGGGCGGTCGGCCGGTGCTGTTCCGTCGTCGGTGGCGTGCTGTCGGTGGCGTTCCGTCGGCGCCGATCCGTCGATGGGCGGGACGGCCTGGAGGCGCGGGGCGGGTTCGCACCGTGCCTCCCGTCCGGTGGCGGGTGCTGTCCCGGACGCGGCGCGCGCAGGGTCAGTCGAGGCTGTCGCGGCGCCAGAGCGCCGCAGCCTCCGTCAGCTCCGCCGCGAGTTCGGTGAGGCGGAACGCCCGCGTCGTGAGCTCGGTCGCACGCGCGGACGCCGTGAGGTCGGCCTCGTCCGCGACCGCCGTGGCTCCCGCCGCGGTCAGCCGGCAGAACGCCGCGCCGCGGTCCAGCGCCACGGCGAGGTCACCCGTGTAGAGGCCGTGCAGGATCCGGTCCGCGAGGGTGAGGATCTCCGCCGGACCGGTCGGCTGCTCGGCGCCCGCGACCGCTTGGTCGATGGTGCCGATGCGCTCGGTGCCGCGCTGGAAGAAGTACGCGATCTCGTCCGGGGCCTGCCGGATGACCGTGCGGACGAGGTAGATGCGCCAGAGCGCCCCGGGCAGCGTGTGTGCCCCGACCCGCGCCCAGAGCTCCGCGATCGCATCGATGCCGTGCACGTCCGTGTAGGTCACGAGTCGCTCCACCACCGCGGGGTCCGGGTCCTGCCGCACACGGTGGAGCAGGGCGTTCGCCGTCTCGTGCGCGACGCGGTTCACCACCGCAGGGTCCTCGCCGCCCTGGATCGCGGCGAACTCGGCATCGGTGAAGTGGACGGGACGGTGGTGATCGCGAGGCACCGCGACAGTGTAGGCGCGGCCACCGACGCCCCACGTCCCCCGTTCGCCCAGAACGCAACGAGCGCTCCGCGGGTACGGTGCTCCGGCAGGGAGGGACCACTCCCGGACGTCACGGAGAGGACCCCCATGAACGCCCTGCTCATCATCCTGGCCGTGATCGCGGTCATCCTGCTGTTCGTCGGTGGCTTCGCCGCCAGCCTCAAGTTCCTGCTCTACGTGGGCATCGTGCTCGCCGTCATCGCACTCGTCCTCTGGCTGCTGCGGACGCTGACCGGCCGTCGGAGCTGACGAGCCCGGTCCCCGGTGCCCGTGTGGAGGCCCGTACCCGCTAGCCTTGCGGGTGCGGGCCTCTAGCTCAGTTGGTAGAGCACCGGACTTTTAATCCGAGGGTCGTGGGTTCGAGCCCCACGGGGCCCACCGTTCCCGAACACCGCCTTTTCATCCGAGGGTCGTGGGTTCGAGCCCCACGGGGCCCACCGTTCCCGAACACCGCCTTTTCATCCGAGGGTCGTGGGTTCGAGCCCCACGGGGCCCACCGCTTCGCCCCACAGGATGCGCCCGGACCGGTTTCCCTAGGATGTCGGTCGTGTCGTGGCGGAACAGACGAGCGCGAGCGGGGACGGACCACCCCGCCGTCCAGCGTCCCCGCCGCTCCCGGCTGCCCCTCGTGGGCCTCGGCGCGATGGCGGTCGGTGTCGCCGGACTCCTCGTGCTGCTGCCGAGCGTCTCGAGCGCCTGCCAACCGACCGTCTCGCCGCGCAGCGAGTCGGCGGTGCGCACTGCCTCGGCCATCGCCACCGGGTCGGACGTGCTCGTCATCGGCGACTCGTACTCGACGGGCGTCGGCTCGTCGAGCGGTCGACACGGCTGGGCGCAGGACCTCGTGGCGGATCGGCACTGGAACGCGACGATCGACGCCTACCCCGGCACCGGGTACGTCGACACCGGTCGGCCGAGCACGTCGTACTACTCCTACGAGGCCCGCATCGAGCGGATGGCGCGACGGATGACGCCGGACCTCGTGATCGTCCAGGGCAGCCAGAACGACTGGCTCGTGGACGCGGCGACCCTGCAGGCCACGGTCGAGCGCACGCTCCGGAAGGTGCAGCAGCAGTGGCCGAACGCGACCGTGATCGCACTCGGGCCCTCAGCGCCGTACCCGCGGTCCACGGCGAACAGCGGCATCTCGGCCTCCGTGGCCGCCGGAGCGGAGGCGGTCGACGTGCCGTACATCGACGCACTGTCGGACGGCTGGTTCACCCCGTCGAACAGCCGCCGCTACGTGTCGGACGACGGCGGGCACCTCGACGACGCCGGGTACCAGTACCTCGCGGACCGTGTCAGCGCGGCTCTCGACGACCTGGCCTCCGCGCCGAGCGGCGACGAGCACTGCGCCTGACGTCCAGGACGCTCGGTCCGGGGTACAAGTCGTCCACAGGCACCTCTTGTCCGTTCCACGGCACAGCCCAGTGTGCGTTCAGCGGTCTGTTGGGTTGACGCCGATAGTGTCGTTCCCGGATCCGAGCTACGGGTCCGGCACCACAGCACCATCGAAGAACGAACGGGGTACACCGTGATCGAGCCCATCGAAGCCACGCACACCAGCGCCGACGGCGCGCGCCGCATCGTCGAGCTCGCAGCAGCAACCAAGACGACCATGAGCGACGAGCTGCTGCTCGACACGCTCCGCCGCAACGCGAAGGTGTCGACGCGGCACATCCGCGAGGACTTCCTCGAGGTCGCCAACGCCACCACCGTGCTCGGCTACGTGTGTCGGCAGCGCTCGGAGTACATCGCGCTCCGTGGCGACGACCCGGCCTGGGCGCAGGAGGTCGGGCGTTACCGCACCGAGTCCCTCGCGGTCGAGGCGCTCCGCATGCGCCGCGCCTGACGACAGCGCCGCTCCTGGTACCGCACGCGGTACGCCGAAGGCCGCCCCGAGCCGGGGCGGCCTTCGTCGTGTGCAGCCGCGCGCTCGGGCAGCTGCGTGCCCGAGACTCGGCCTCAGCGACCGATCTCGGACCGCCGACCACGAGAACGGTCGCTGAGCGCGAGACTCGGCAGCGAGCGCGAGCGCGAGACTCGGGGCCCGCGGCAGCGCGCGGAACCCTCAGGACCAGACGCGCCGGATGCCCCAGGTACCGGTCCAGGTCTCGTCGGGCTCGAGCCAGCGCAGCCCCTCCCCGGAGTTGAGCGCGTTCGCCGGCGCCGTCATCGGTTCGACCGCCACGGCCAGCCCGGTGCCGTCGCCGCGGGGGAACGTCCGGGACGTGAAGACCTGCACGTACGGGAACGACTCGTCCTGCCAGAGCTCGACGCCGTCGCCCTCGGGTCCGTGGAGTGTCGTCCGCCGGACGCCGTCCTGGTCGGCCGCGATGTCCGTGTAGGCGGTGTCGAGGTCGGAATCGCCCGCCCGGCGCCCCCCGCGCAGGTCGGAGTCCGTGCCGGTGACGTCGAAGGAACCGTCGGGCACCTTCTGCTCGTTCGTCGAGAAGGCCGTGGCGGCGTCGAGGGTCACGACGAGGTCCTCGGCGGGGGTGTCGCCCGCGCGCAGGTACGGGTGCGCTCCCACGGCGAACGGCGCTCGGACACCGGAGCGGTTCGTGATCGTGTGGGTGACGCGGATGCCGTCGTCGACGAGCTCGTGGTGCACGCGGGTCTCCAGGGTGAACGGCCAGCCGTGCTGCGGGTGGATCGTCGCCTCCTGCTCGATCGACGACTCGGTCTGCGACACCGTGCGGTACGGGGCGAAGCGGAGCAGCCCGTGTGAGGCGTTGCCGTACTTCGGCTCGGAGACGTCGAGCTGTTGCGCGACTCCGTCGAGCTCCCAGCGACCGCCGGCGACACGGTTGGGCCAGGGCACGAGCACGATGCCGTCCGCTCCGGGCGGTGCCTGGTCGACGTCGAACGGCTCGGTGAGGTCGAAGCCGGCGACCCGGAGTTCCCGGATGCCGGCGGCGACCTCGGTCACGACGGCCTCGACGACGCCGTCCGGTCCGGCGTGGCGGAGGTGGTACTGGCCTCCGGTGGGGGCTGCGGTCATGGCGGGCTGGTCCTTCCTGGGCAACGCGGTGGTTCAGCGCTCGTCGGCCACGACGACCTCGACCCCGGCGGCGCGCACGGCGTCCACCAGGTCCGCCGAGGCCTCGGCGGTGACGACGACGTCGATGTCCTCGAGCGCACGGACGACCCCGAGGTGGGCACGGCCGAACTTCGACCCGTCCGCGACCACGACCGTACGCCGTGCCGTCGCCGCGAGCATCCGCTTCGTCTCCGTCTCGGGCAGGTTCACGTTCGTCAGACCGTGGTCCACGTCGAGGCCGGTCCCGCCGAGGAACACGACGTCGGCGGCGATCATCGGCACGACGGTGTTGTTGAACGGCGCGACGAGCGAGTGCTGGAGCGGCCGGAGCGTGCCCCCGGTGACGATGACCGTGAAGCGTGGGACGGCGGGCTCCAGCGCGAGCGCGGTGGTCAGGGAGTTCGTGACGACGGTCACGTCGACCAGGTCGGTGCGCGCGACGAGGGCGGACGCGACGGCTGCGGGCGTGGTGCCGACGTCGAGCACGACGCACTCCCCCGAGCGCACGAGGGCAGCGGCGGCGCGACCGATCGCCGCCTTCGCGACCTGGTGCTCCACGGCCGTCTCCTCGAGGGGCCGTTCGCCGGACCCGGCCACGAGACGGACCGCACCGCCGTGCACCCGCCGGATCCGGGCCTCCAGGTCGAGTGCGGCGAGGTCCTGCCGGACCGTCACCTCGCTCGTCCCCAGCGCCGCCGCCAGGGCGGCCGTCCGGACGAGCCCGGGTGCTCCCTCGACGATGGCGACGATGCGGTCCTGGCGGAGGGGTGCCGGGAGCGCGCCGTCGAGGAAGAGGTCGTCGTCGCTCACGCCCCCAGTTTCGTCCGCTTCCGTCTGCTTTCGCAACACTTCGGATCGCGGTAGGATCCTCCGGTGATCACCAAGCGCGCGACGAAGCTCGCGGACGGCCGCGACCTCTTCTACTTCGACGACGCCGACTCGACACTGCCCGCGGAGCGCAGCATCGACCAGCGTGTGCTCGATCCCCGGCCGGAGACCGCCCGCATGCGGCAGGACGTCCTCACGGGCGAGTGGGTGTCGATCGCGGCGAGCCGGCAGAACCGGGTGTTCCTGCCGCCGGCGGACCAGGACCCCCTCGCGCCGCAGACCGCGGCGAACCCGTCGGAGATCCCGAGCCAGTACGACGTCGCGGTGTTCGAGAACCGCTCGCCGTCGTTCGGCCCGATGCTCGGCGGACCCGACGGAGCCGAGGACGCCCCGCCGTCGCTCGACGCCCTGACCGAGGTCGGGCTCGACCGGCAGTTCCGCAGCGTCGGCCGGTGCGAGGTCGTCTGCTTCTCCCCCGCGACCGAGGGCTCCTTCGCGTCGATCTCCGAGTCCCGTGCCCGCACGGTCGTGGAGGCCTGGGCGGACCGCACCGCCGCACTCTCCGAGCTGCCCGGCATCCAGCAGGTCTTCCCGTTCGAGAACCGCGGCGAAGCGATCGGTGTCACCCTGCACCACCCGCACGGCCAGATCTACGCCTACCCGTACGTCACCCCCCGCACGCAGCGACTCCTGGCCTCGATCGAGCGCTTCGGCCCGGACCTCTTCGAGCAGCACCTCGCGAACGAGCGGGCGTCCGACCGTGTCGTCCTCGCCGGCGAGCACTTCACCGCGTTCGTGCCGTTCGCCGCACGCTGGCCGATCGAGGTCCACATGCTGCCGCACCGGCACGTGCCGGACTTCGCCGGGCTCACCGACGCCGAGAAGGACGAGCTGGCACACATGCACCTCCGGCTCACCCGCGGGATGGACCAGCTCTACGGGGACCCGACGCCGTACATCGCCGCCTGGCACCAGGCGCCGGCGCACACCGCCCGTGACACCGTGCGGCTCATGCTGCAGATCACGTCCCCGCGCCGCGCGGCGGACAAGCTCAAGTTCCTGGCCGGCAGTGAGGCCGCCATGGGTGCCTGGATCGGGGACCTCGTGCCCGAGAAGGCGGCCGAGTTCATCCGAGGAGGGATCGAACGCGCATGACGTTCCAGCAGGTCTACGGGTACGAGCCGACGGTGCGGTACTCCGCGCCGGGTCGGGTCAACCTCATCGGCGAGCACACCGACTACAACGACGGGTACGTACTGCCCTTCGCGATCGACCGGCGGACCGTCGCCTCGATCGGGCAGCGGGACGACCGGGTGCTGCGCGTCGCGTCCGCGTTCGACCCGTCGTCGGTCGTCGAGCTGACCCTCGACGAGCTCGACCCGTCGCGGATGCACGGCTGGTCGGCGTACGTCCTCGGCATCGCCTGGGCACTGCGTGAGCAGGCCGGAGCGGACCTGTCGGACAAGCGCGGGTTCGACGTGTTCATCGAGTCGGACGTCCCTGTCGGCGCCGGCCTGTCGTCGAGCGCGGCGATCGAGTGCGGCGTCGCCCTGGCGTTCAACGACCTCTGGGAGCTCGGGCTCGACCGCAAGACGCTCGCCCGGGTGGGTCAGTACTCCGAGAACCACGCGGTCGGTGCCCCCACCGGGATCATGGACCAGTCCGCGTCGCTGCTCGGTGAGCAGGACGCGGTCGTGTTCCTCGACTGCCGCACGCTCGACACCGCCGTGGTCGACCTGGCGCTCGAGGCGAACGGCCTCGAGGTCCTCGTCATCGACACCCGGGTGGAGCACGCCCACGCGACCGGCGGCTACAAGGCCCGCCGCGAGTCGTGCGAGCGCGGGGCGCGCATCCTCGGGGTCGAGGCCCTCCGCGACGTGGGCGTCGAGGACCTCCCCCGCGCCGAGGAGCTGCTCGACGACGAGACCTTCCGCCGCGTCCGGCACATCGTCACGGAGGACCAGCGCGTCCTCGACACGGTGCGCACCCTCCGCGAGGACGGCCCGCGCGCGATCGGATCGCTGCTCGTGGCGTCGCACGAGTCCATGCGCGACGACTTCGAGATCTCCGTACCGGAGCTCGACCTCGCGGTCGCGACCGCCGTGGAGCACGGCGCCGTCGGCGCACGGATGACGGGTGGCGGGTTCGGTGGAGCGGCGATCGCGCTGGTCGACCGGGAGGCCCGGGGCGCGATCGCGGACGCCGTCACGTCCGCCTTCGCCGCGGCCGGGTACCGCGAGCCGACCGTCTTCACCGTGCACGCCGCGCAGGGCGCCCGGCGCGACTGACGCGAGCCGGCGCTTCGGCGCGGCGCGCGGAGACCACCGGGCGCCGCACCGATCAGCGGGTCGCGTGGCCCGTGGTGACCGTCACACCGCCCCACGGGAAGCCGTGCGGGCGCAAGACCTCGTGGTCGATCTGGTCCATCACGACGTGCCCCTGCCACACGCTGTAGATCAGCACGCCGACCACGACGACCACCGGGACGGCCAGGTACGCGGCGTACCGGACGACGTCGCCGAGCGACCGCTTCCCGAAGCGTTCGAGCGTCGGCGGCAGGAACACCCCGACGACGACCACGAGCAGCAGGACGGCGAGAGCGGCCGGCGCAGTGTGGGCCTCGACCTGCACGGTCGGCGGGGCGCTCGACAGCGGGGTGCCCGCGCCGTCGATCCAGTGGCCGTCACCGTCCGCCCCGCCGTACTCGGCCGAGGCCGACCACACCGTGAGCGTCGGGGAGGACAGGAGCGCGACGACACCGATCAGCGCGAGGCCCCATGCGCGCGGCCGCAGCTTCCGTCCCGCGTGCGCCATCACCGGTGCCGTCTGCACGCGGTCCGCCCGGTGCGGGCCCGGAGTGCCGGGGTCGAGGCTCACGGCGCACCTTCCAGCCGGTGCACCGACGACGAGACGTCACCGATCGTGAACGGGTGGAGGTCACCGTGGGCGACGGCCCAGAACACCCACTGCCACTGCACGATGAAGAGCACCCACACCAGGGCAGTCACCCCGACGACCCCGGCCAGACCGAGGGCGAGCACGCGGTCTTGGTCCCACCGTGCGGCACCACGACGAGCGACGCCGACGACGAACCCGGCGACCGCGAACCCGATGGTGACCAGCGCCCACCCGATCCACGGCCTCGCATCGATCTGCACGAAGCCGAGTTGGTGGGTGTCGATGCTCCCGGGCAGCTGTGGATCGGCGGACCAGGTCTGGCCCGGGACCTGCAGGAACAGGCACAGCAGCGTGATCCAGACGAGCTTGCGGGCGTCCTTCGTGAACAGCGACTCCTGCGCCGGAGGCTCCGTGACGGCCGTGGTCATGCACGAACGGTAGCGCAGTGCCGGGCGCGGCAGAAGCGCCCGTCCGAGGGGCGGCCCGGGACCCGGCCACACACGGCCGGGCGGGTGGGGCGGGGGCGAGCCGAGCCTCCAGGCCGCACTCGGTGCGCCCGTACCACGGCCCGCCCACGCGTCACCGCAGGTGGCGCTCCGCCGCCTCGACGACGTTCTTCATGAGCATCGCGCGGGTCATCGGCCCGACGCCACCCGGCGTCGGCGACAGGAACCCGGCGACCGAGGCCACGGCGGGGTCGACGTCGCCGCGGAGCTTCGCCTTCCCGGTGGCCTCGTCGACGACGCGGCTGATGCCCACGTCGATGACCGCCGCACCGGGCTTGACCCAGTCCGGCTGCACGAGCCCGGCGACCCCGGCAGCGGCCACGATGATGTCCGCCCGTCGGCACTCGGCGGCGACGTCCTCGGTCAGCGAGTGGGTCAGGGTCGCGGTCGCCTCGAGGCGGGTGAGGAGCAGACCGAGCGGGCGCCCGACCGTCAGGCCCTGCCCGATGATCGTGACGTGCTGCCCCCGGATCGGGACGTCGTACGCCTCGAGCATCGCGACGATGCCGCGCGGGGTGCACGGCAGGGGCGCGTCGATCGTGCCGGCACCACCGGGGACGGCGAGCACGAGCTCACCGAGGTTCGTCGGGTGCAGGCCGTCGGCGTCCTTCGCCGGGTTCATGAGTTCGAGCATCGGGATCGGGTCGATGCCCTGCGGCAGCGGGAGCTGCACGATGAAGGCAGTCACCCGGGGGTCGTCGTTCATCTGCAGGATCGCCGCGCGGATGTCGGCCGCGGAGGCCGTCTCGGGCAGGTCGATGCGGACCGAGTCGAGCCCGATCTGCGCCGAGTCCTTGTGCTTGCCGGCGACGTAGGACACCGAACCCGGGTTCTGGCCGACCATGATCGTGCCGAGTCCGGGTCGGAACCCGTGGTCGTGCAGGCGGTCGATGCGGAGCTTCAGGTCGTCGAGCGTCCGGGCGGCGAGGGCGGCGCCGTCGATGCGGACGGCAGAGCCCTCCCCCGCCCAGAGCGCCCGCGGCAGGTCAGCCACGGCGGCGCTCACGCGTAGAGCGGGAACGCGTCGGTCAGGGCCTTCACCCGGGCCGACAGCGCCTCGACGTCGGGGTTCGGCATGAGCGTCAGCGCGATGATGTCCGCGACCTCGGTGAACTCGGCGTCGCCGAACCCGCGGGTCGCGAGCGCCGAGGTGCCGATGCGGACACCCGAGGTGACCATCGGCGGACGCGGGTCGAAGGGCACCGAGTTGCGGTTCACAGTGATGCCGACCTCGTGCAGGAGGTCCTCGGCCTGCTTGCCGTCGACCTCGGACTCGCGGAGGTCCACGAGCACCAGGTGCACGTCGGTGCCACCGGTGAGGACGTCGATCCCCGCAGCCTTGGCGTCGTCCTGGGTGAGGCGCGTCGCGAGGGCCTTCGCACCGCGGAGCGTACGCTCCTGGCGGTCCTTGAACTCCGGCTGGCCGGCGAGGAGGAACGCGGTGGCCTTGGCGGCGATCACGTGCATGAGCGGGCCACCCTGCTGCCCCGGGAAGACCGCGGAGTTCAGCTTCTTGAAGAGCGACTCCTCGTTGGACAGGATGATGCCCGAGCGCGGGCCGGCGAGCGTCTTGTGCACGGTCGAGGACACGACGTGTGCGTGCGGCAGGGGCGACGGGTGCAGCCCGGCGGCGACGAGGCCGGCGAAGTGCGCCATGTCCACCCAGAGCGTCGCGCCGACCTCGTCCGCGATCTCGCGGAACTTCGCGAAGTCGAGCTGGCGCGGGTAGGCCGACCACCCGGCGATGAGGACCTTCGGCTGGTGCTCGATCGCCTTCGCGCGGATGTCGTCGTAGTCGACCTCGAAGGTCTCCGGGTCGACGCCGTACGACACGGCGTTGTAGATCCGGCCGGAGAAGTTGAGCTTCATGCCGTGGGTCAGGTGACCGCCGTGGGCGAGCTCCAGGCCGAGGATCGTGTCGCCCGCGGAGGCGATGGCGTGCAGGACCGCGGCGTTCGCGCTGGCG
Source organism: Curtobacterium sp. B8 (assembly GCF_000333315.1). Lineage (NCBI taxonomy): Bacteria > Bacillati > Actinomycetota > Actinomycetes > Micrococcales > Microbacteriaceae > Curtobacterium > Curtobacterium sp. B8. The sequence continues at coordinate 5,160 of NZ_BACW01000326.1, read as the reverse complement.
CCGGAGTGCGGCTGGACGTTCGCGTACGCGGCACCGAAGAGGGCCTTCGCCCGGTCGATGGCGAGCTGCTCGGCGACGTCGACGAACTCGCAGCCGCCGTAGTAGCGCTTGCCCGGGTAGCCCTCGGCGTACTTGTTCGTCAGGACGGAACCCTGCGACTCGAGGACGGCACGCGGGACGAAGTTCTCCGACGCGATCATCTCGAGGGTGTCGCGCTGACGACCGAGCTCGTTCTGCAGCACCGCTGCGATCTCGGGGTCGACCTCGGAGAGGGGGGCGTTGAACGTGGACTGCGCGGCCGCAGGCGTCAGATCGGTGATGGACACGGGACTCCTCGTTGTCTGTTCCGTCGCGCGGGAGCACGACGAGGTGGACGGGTGGGCGCGGCCCAGGCGTACGGCCGCGCACCGTGTCAAGTGTCGCTCCCCGATGGTGACCCATCCAACGCCAGTCGCAACCCCACGATCGTACCGAGCGCACCGGTTCGTGTCACCCTGGTGGCATGACCCTGACCAGCCCCGACGTCGACGAGCGGACGACGACCCGCTCCGACACCCCGTGGGTCACCGTGGTCTGGGACGACCCGGTCAACCTGATGTCCTACGTGACCTACGTCTTCCAGTCCTACTTCGGGTTCGGGCGCGCGAAGGCGGAGCGGCTCATGCACCANGTGGACGAGGGACGGTCGGGCGATCGTCGCGACCGGTGCCCGCGAGGCCATGGAGGCCCACGTCGAGGCGATGCACGGCTACGGCCTGCAGGCGACCGTCGACCGGGCACGACCCCGTGACGCCGTTCGTCCGCCGCGCCGACGGCGTCCACCTCGGCATGTCCGCCGGGGAGCGCGAGGTGTTGACGTCGCTGACCGAGCAGCTCCAGCAGGTGCTCGCGGGCGACCTGTCCGCGAACCCCGTGGCCACGCGGATGTTCCCCGACGCGTACCCGGACGACGATGCGGCGAGCGCGGAGTTCCGTCGGTGGACGCAGTCCGACCTGCTGACGCAGAAGACGTCGAACGCGGCGGTCGTGCACGAGTGGTTGACCGGGGTGCGCGACGGCGGGTTCTCCCCCGAGGACGAGCAGGCGTGGCTGCGGTGCTTGACGGACCTGCGGCTGACGATCGCCGAACGCCTCGGCATCACCGACGCGGCGAGCGAGGAAGCGTCGTACCGCGCCGAGGCCGGGGTCGGCCTGCGGGACGTCTACGACTGGGTCGGGTACGTGCAGGAGCACCTGGTCGGCACGATCACCGGTCGGTGAGCGTCAGGCAGCGGCACGGGGACCGAGCAGTTCCGCGCGGTGCCGGCGAGCCCAGTCCGCGAGCGAGCGGGGAGGCTCCCCGGTGATGCGCTCGACCTCGTCGGTGAACGCGTCCACGCCGTCGAGGCCCCGTCGCGCGACTCGACCGAACTGCTGACGGAGGCCCTCGGCCTGCCAGGCGTCGACCCCGCTCGCGCGGAGCACGGTCCGGAACACCCGGCTCGGCAGGTGGAGGTAGCGGACCGGTCGCCCGAGCCCCTCCGCGAGCCCGCGTGCGACACCAGGGCCGTCGAGGAGCTCGGGGCCGGTGAGCACGGGCTCCGCACCGGTGTGGTCGCCGCGGAGCAAGACCGTCGCGGCGACGGCGGCGATGTCGGCCGTGTCGATCCACCCGATGACGCCGCGGCCCATCGTCTGCGGGAAGATCCCGCGTCGGATCGCCGGCATGGACGCCACGAGGTTCGTCATGAACCCGGACGGATGGAGGATCGTCCGCTCGAGCCCACTCGCTCGGATCGACTCGTCCACCTGCCAGATGGCGGCGGCCCACGGCATCGGCGAGTGCTCGGCTGCGTCCCCGCCGGACAGGTGGACGACCGCGCGGACACCGGCAGCACGGGCTGCGTCGACGGCGGTCCGCCCGTGTTCGGCCTGCCGTGGCGTCGCGGCCGTGACGAGGAAGAGCTGGTCGACGCCGTCGAGCGCCGCGGTCAGGGCCGCGCGGTCGCCGAGGTCGGCGAGGCGCGCGTCGATGCCCTGTGTGGTGAACGCGTCCACCTGTTCGGGGCGTCGCGCGATCACGCGGACGCGGGCTCCTGCGCCGAGGAGTCGCTCGACGGTCTGACCGCCCACGTCACCCGTGGCCCCGGTCACGGCGATGACGCCGTCGCTGTGCTGCACCATGATCCTCCCTAGTATCAGTTTTCTGATATAAAAGGCTACGCCGGTAGCCTGGGGTCGTGCCCCGGGAGTTCTCAGCGACGCGCGACGACGTCGACGCGATCGCCGCATGGACGGTGATCCGCGCTGCCCGCACGCTCGCCAGACGCCTCGGTGAGGTGCTCGCACCGCTGGGACTCAGCCCCGTCGAGTTCGGGGCACTCGTGCAGCTGGCGGCCGGCGAGCGGCTCACCCAGGCCGAACTGGCCCGTGCGGTCGGCATCCGCCCCCAGAGCGTCACCACCCTCGTCGCGGCACTCGCGGACCGCGGACTGCTCAACCGGGGCCCCGAGCGCGGACGCGGACGGCCGTCCCGGATCACCCTGACGAGCACGGGTCGGGCACTGCTCGCCGAGGCGTTCCCGGTCGTGCTCGCGAGCAACTCGTGGTTCGCCGGCGACGCGGAGCCCCTGTCCGCGATCCTGGCGCCGTTCGTCGGGGATGCGACCGGCCCCGCGGACGTGGTTCCCTGATCGACAGGAAGGCTTGCAAGTTCTCCTGTCGAAGTAGTACCGTGACGGTATGACCCCGCAGGACGCCGCCGACCTCGCCAGCGCGCTGCTGACGATCCACGGCCGCATCCGCCGGACCCTGCTCACGGGCAAGTCCGACGAGGTCACCGCATCGCAGACCGCGGCGCTCGGCCGACTCCTCCGGTACGGCGAGAGCACGGTCGCCGACCTCGCCCGCGCCGAGGGTGTCCGCCCGCAGTCGATGGGCGCGACCGTCCAGGCGCTCGTCGACCTCGGGTACGCCGAGCGCCGGCAGGACCCCTCCGACGGGCGACGGACCCTCGTCCGCGCGACCCCGGCGGGCGCAGCCGCGCGCGAGGACGCATGGTCGGCCCGCAGCCGGGTGCTCGCGGACCGGCTGGCCGCGCTCACCCCGGAGGACCGCGCGACCGTGGCCCGCTCGCTGGAGATCCTCGAGCCGCTGGTGGAACCGTGACCGCGACCGCCCCGGTCCCCGTCCCCGCGCCCGCTCCGACCGACGGCGGCGGCAGCGGCTTCGGCCCGAAGCTCCTCGTCCCGGTGCTCGTCGGCCCGCTGCTCAACCCGATCAACACGACGATGGTGTCGGTCGCCCTCGCGCCGATCTCCCGCGACCTCGGGATCGGTGCGGCGCAGGCGATCTGGCTCGTGGCGGCGCTGTACCTCGCGAGCGCGGTCGCCCAGCCGACGATGGGCAAGCTCGCCGACCGGTTCGGCCCGAAGAAGGTGTTCCTCACCGGTCTCGTGATCGTCGGCGTCGCCGGGGTCGTGCCCGAGTTCCTCACCGGGTTCGGCGGTGCGGTGACAGCCCGTGTGCTGATCGGGATCGGCACGTCGTCGGCCTACCCGGCGGCGCTCACGACGCTCCGACAGCACTCGGCGCGGATCGGGAAGCCGACGCCGCCGCTCGTCCTCGGCGCGCTCTCGATCACGTCGCTCGTGTCCGCCGCTGCCGGGCCGCCGCTCGGCGGAGCGCTCATCGCGGCCTTCGGCTGGCACGCGATCTTCCTCGTCAACGTGCCGCTCGCGGTGTTCGGCATCGTGGTGTCGCTGCTATGGCTGCCGTCCGACCGGCTGCGCCCGCAGAACGACGACGACCTGCCGGTGCTCCAGGCGCTCGACCCGGTCGGGATGCTCCTCATGACCGGGACCGTGTCGGCACTCCTGGTGTTCCTGCTCGACCTCTCGGCCGGGCTCTGGTGGCTGCTCGGGACCGCGGTCGTGCTGCTCGTCGCGCTCGTGCTGTGGGAACTGCGCGCCGTGAAGCCGTTCGTCGACGTGCGGATGCTCGCCCGCAACGGCGCGCTCTCGCGGACCTACCTGCGCCTGTTCCTCGTGTACCTGCTGGCCTACACGATGACCTACGGCTTCTCGCAGTGGGTGCAGGACGTCGCCGGCTACCCGAGCGACGCCGCCGGGTACATCCAGCTGCCGGCGGCGATCGTCGCCGGCGTCGCCTCGTTCCTGGTCGCGCGGAAGACCGCCGTCCGCGGGCCGCTCATCGCCGCGGCCGTGGTGCCGATCGTCGGCGGGCTGCTCCTGCTCCTGCTCGACTCGGGGTCCCCCGTGGCCCTGCTCGTGCTCACGCCGGCGCTGTTCGGCGTCCCGCAGGCCTTCGCGTCGGTGTCGAACCAGGCGGCGCTGTACCGGGTCGTGCCCGCGGAGTACATCGGCACCGCGGCCGGGCTCTCGCGGACGAGCGTCTACATCGGCGCGATCGGTGCGTCGTCGCTCATCGGCGGTGTGTTCGGCACGGCTCCCACCACGGCGGACCTACACGTCCTCGCGTGGGTGATCGTCGGCGTCGCCGTCGCGGCGAGCGCCCTGACGATCGCCGACCGCGCGCTGTCCCGTCCGGACGTGGTCTGACCGTGCAGCGTCGCGCGGGCACGGCTCCCGCAGCGTCGCGAACGCCGTGCCCTTCCGTGAGGTGGCAGTTCCGGTTAGCACAGTTCACACAGGCGCTCAGCCCCGGCACGGCGAACTCCGAGCCGGCGGTGCGACGATCGCCGCAGGCGACCACGGGACAGCCGTTCCGCTCGCCGCGAATCCCCAGCCTTCCGGGCCACCTGGTCCGTAGGCTGAGAGGACTCGAACATTCAGGAGAGGACACCATGGCCTTCAAGCCCGGTTTCGACCAGTCCCCCGCCTTCAACGACGCGGGCCGGAACGCCTGGGGCGCGGGCGCCGGACAGCAGCAGGCTGGCTGGGGACAGACGCCGCAGCAGGGCATGACGCCCGAGCAGCTGCAGTACATGTACGACCGTCCGTCGGCCTCCACCGTCGACACCGACCGCATGTCCTACGAGGACACGATCGTCAAGACGCTCCTCGCGTTCGGCGTGCTCGTCGTGGGTGCGGTGGCCGGGTGGAACCTCCCTGCTGGCGTCTGGATCGTCGCGGCGCTCGTCGGCTTCGTCCTCGCGATGGTGAACACCTTCAAGAAGAAGCCCTCGCCGGCTCTCGTGCT
>NZ_BACW01000327.1:0-35414 GCF_000333315.1 Curtobacterium sp. B8 | reverse complement strand
ACCGTTTCTTGGACGGAACTGCTCTTCCTTGAGCTACAGAGGCTGGCGCGACCACTCTAGCGGCAGTCACCACACGGCGGACGGGAGGCGCGGTGCCTGCCCGCACCGGGCCTCCCGTCCGTCTGCTGCGACAGCAGCGTCCGCCGCTACGCGGCCATCAGGAACTCGTCCCAGTCGGCCTGCGGCCGCTCGATGCCGCGCACCACCCACGATGCCCCGTGCGGTGCCTTCGGTCGGAAGCGCAAGTGCCACCCCATCTCCTGCGGGGTGCGGTCGCCCTTGGTGTTGTTGCACGCCAGGCAGCAGGCGACGAGGTTCTCCCACGAGTCCTGCCCGCCGCGGGACTTCGGCTGGACGTGGTCGATCGTGGTGGCGTGCCGGTCGCAGTAGGCGCAGCGGTTGGCGTCACGGCGAAGGACACCGCGACGCGAGACGGGCACGAGTCTGGAGTGCGGGATGCGCACGTACCGCGTGAGGACGATGACGGACGGACGGTCGTAGGTCGACGTCGACCCCGTCACCGGGTGGTCGAGGTCGGCGGCGACGATGGCGGCCTTCTGGTTCATGACCAGCACGAGGGCCCGTCGGAACGAGATCACCGCGAGGGGCTCGTAACCGGCGTTGAGGACGAGAGTGCGCATGGGTTCCCTTCCGACGTGCCTGGACGGCTTCCAGGCGGTGCGGGTGCGCCGGACCAGGGCGTCGCGCAGGTGACCGTCGCTCGCGCGCACGGCCCCGGAACCACGAAGAGCACCACCCGGATGGGCAGTGCTCTCGTCATGACGGGGCGTGCTCGTGCACGCAGGCGGTGGTCGACCATATGTCGACGTGCGCGCGCCGACCCATGGTGCGGGTCGTGCGGAACGCTGACATGAGGTCTCCCTGCTCGCAGCCGAAGGGCCGGTGCAGCGTCAGGATACGTCGGAAACCGGCCCCGCACGAGGGTGTGCGGGCCGGTTCCGGCGATGTTCACGGGTTCGACGCACGGGCGTCGCCCGGGGTGGGGTCCAGCGGAGCGTGCGCCCGCGTCAGATCCCGAAGCGGACGATGTTGTAGTCGCTGGTCCAGATCGGACGGATCGAGACGGACCCGCCGGGCTTCGGCGCGTCCATGATCATGCCGTTGCCCATGTAGAAGCCGTCGTGCGCCTCGTTGTTGAAGATGACGACGTCGCCGGGCTGCGCCTCGGACTCGGGGATCGTGGTGCCGGCCTGGTCCTGGAGCGGGACCGAGTGGGCGAGGTTGATGCCGTACTGCGCGTACACGAACATGACGTAGCCCGAGCAGTCGAAGCCCGACGGGTCGGCGCCGCCGAAGACGTAGGGGGTGCCGATGTACTGCTTCGCGGTGGCGACCACGGCGGGCAGCGAGAACGGCGTGTCCGCGGCGGTCGAGCTCGCGACGTAGTCGGCAGCACTCGGGCCGGAGTAGGAGGCGTACTGCGAGGCGGTCGCGGCGCGGGCCTTCTCCGTCGCGGCGGCCTGCTTCGCGGCAGCGGCTGCTTCGGCGGCGGCCGACGCGGCAGCCTCGGCCTCGGCCTTCTGCTCCGCCTCGGCGTCGAGCGTCGACTGGGCGGTGGCGCCGAAGCCGTCGCGGCTGGTGCCGGCGAGGGCGACGGCGTCGGACACCGAGAAGTTCTGCTCGCCGGTCGTGCGCGCCTGCCGCTGGGCGGCGGCCGCGGCGTCGGCGGGCTGCTGGGTGGAGGCGAACGCGGCGGGGACGGCCATGGTGCCGAACATCCCGGCGGCGACGGTCAGGACGACCGGGGCGAGGAAGCGGCGCTTGCGGGCGCTCGAGCTGGCCTTCGCGCGGTCGGCACGAGCGGCCTCTTGGGCGGCACGACGGCCGCCGGGGAGCGGGGCGGTCTTGACCGACTGCGGGGCAGCAGCACGGCGCGTCGGCTGCGGGGCGGCAGCGGCGCGGGTCGACCGTCGGGTGGCGAGGGCGTCAGCGGTGTTCGTCGGGTTCGCGGTCTGGTCGTCCGCGGCGGAACCGTTCAGCGTCAAGGGTGGTGTCTCCGGCGCCTCGTCACCACCGTCCGGCAGTGGCCGGACCGTGGAACCCCATCCGTTCGTCATCGTTTCCGATCGAGGCAGGAGACGGGCTCGAGACGTCCTGCCACGGGTTCCCGGGTTCGGTGTCAGCCCGGGGACTCGACGAGTGTACGTGGCCGTCGTTACCTTGTCGAGACGAAACCGCCCCTTTGTAACGAATCGGTAAAGACGAGTTCGAGTCAGGCGTCGCTGCGCTCGATGTACACGTGCTGCGCGACCTCGCTCGGCAGCTCGATGCCGGAGTCCTCGCCGTCGACGCGGACGGCCACGTAGGCGCCGGCGCGCTGCACGCTCGCGACCCGACCGGGCATCACCCCGGCGGTGCGCAGCTGGTGCAGGAGTTCGGGCTCGAACTGGACGGGCTCGCCCAGGCGTCGGATCGTGCCCGTGGCGACCGCGTCGGTGCCCTCCGTCGCGGCGACGATGTTCTGCACGCCGTCGAGGAAGCCGCCGGCGTCGGGGCCGCCGATCTCGGCGAGACCGGGGATCGGGTTGCCGTACGGCGACTCGGTCGGGTTGCCGAGCATCTCGAGCAGCCGGACCTCCACCTGTTCGCTCATGACGTGCTCCCAACGGCAGGCCTCGTCGTGGACGAACGCCCAGTCGAGCCCGATGACGTCGGAGAGCAGCCGCTCGGCGAGCCGGTGCTTCCGCATGACGTGCGTCGCGCGGGACCGTCCCTCGGTCGTGAGCTCGAGGTGGCGGTCACCCGAGACGACCACGAGGCCGTCGCGCTCCATGCGGGCGATGGTCTGCGAGACCGTGGGACCCGAGTGGCCGAGGCGCTCCGAGATACGGGCGCGCAGCGGGATGATCGCTTCTTCCTCGAGGTCGAGGATGGTGCGCAGGTACATCTCCGTGGTGTCGACGAGATCGGTCACGGTCCGCCTCTCATGTCCGGGTCCAGCCACCCTACTTGTTCACGGTGACACGGAGGGACCAACGCTTGCACGGGTCAAGGAATGCCCTGGGATACCGCGCCGGTAGGATCGCTCCATGGCAGACATCGTCATCCCAGCCGACCTCCTCCCGACCGACGGACGCTTCGGCTGCGGCCCGTCCAAGATCCGTGGCGCACAGCTCGAGTCCCTCGTGACGCGGGGAGCGACGATCCTCGGGACCTCCCACCGGCAGAAGCCCGTCAAGGACCTCGTCGGCAGCGTCCGGCAGGGCATCGCCGACCTCTTCCAGGTGCCCGACGGCTACGAGGTCGTCCTCGGCAACGGCGGGTCGACCGCGTTCTGGGACGCCGCCGCGTTCGGGCTGATCGAGCGTCGCGCCGAGAACCTGTCGTTCGGCGAGTTCGGGTCGAAGTTCGCCAAGGCCGCTGCCGCTCCGTGGCTCGAGGCACCGCACGTCGTCGAGGCGCCGGGCGGGTCGCTCGCCGCGCTCGAGCCGGTCGAGGGCGTCGACGTCTACGCCTACCCGCACAACGAGACCTCGACCGGCGTCATGGCACCCGTGGTCCGCGCGGACGGCGACCCCGGCGCGCTGACGGTGGTCGACGCGACGAGCGCCGCCGGCGGTGCCGCGTTCGACGTCGAGGCCACGGACGTGTACTACTTCGCCCCGCAGAAGAACTTCGCCTCGGACGGCGGGCTCTGGCTCGCGCTGTTCTCCCCCGCCGCGATCGAGCGGGTGGAGCGCATCGCCGCGAGCGACCGGTACATCCCGGAGTTCCTGTCGCTGCAGAACGCCGTCGACAACTCCCGGTTGAACCAGACGCTGAACACCCCGGCGCTCGCGACCCTGCTGCTCCTGGACGACCAGGTCCGCTGGATCAACGAGTCGGGCGGCATCGCCTGGGCTGACGCCCGGACGAAGCAGTCCTCGGGGACGGTCTACGACTGGGCGGCCTCGGTCGACTTCGCGACGCCGTTCGTGAGCGAGCCGTCGCACCGGTCGCAGGTGGTCGCGACGATCGACCTCGACGACGCGGTCGACGCGAAGGCCGTGGCCGCGACGCTCCGCGCCAACGGCATCGTCGACACCGAGCCGTACCGGAAGCTCGGGCGCAACCAGCTGCGCATCGCGAGCTTCACAGCGATCGAGCCGGGCGACGTCGCGCAGCTCACCAAGGCGATCGAGTACGTGGTGGGCGAGCTGTCGCGCTGACGCACGGACGGACGGACGGGAGGCGCGGTGCCAGCTGGCACCGCGCCTCCAGTCCGTTGCCGGTCCGGTCAGGACCGGTGGTGGTCCGGGTCGACCTCGCTCGCGTCGAGCCGGTCGACCTCGAGGTCCTCGTGCGGGTCGACGGGGTGGACCCGCTGCGCCCGACGCCGCCGCGCGCGCGGCGGTGCGACCGGCTCCGGCTCCGGCTCGTCCTCGTCGGCCGTGTCGTCGAGCTCGTCGACGTCCACGCCGTCGAGGTCGTCGTCGTCCGACTCGCTGAGGTCGTCCTCGTCGGCGTCGAAGTCGTCGTCATCGTCGTCCGACTCGTCGTCGTCCGCTTCGTCGTCGTCCGGGTCGTCGTAGTCGGCGTCCTCGTCGAGGTCGTCGTCGTCCGCTTCGTCGTCGTCCTCGGGCCCGTCGGACTCCTGCGCCGCGCGGTACTCCGCCAGGCGCTCGGACCACGGCACCCACTCCGGCGCGACGAGCGAGCCGTCGCCGGGCATGAGCTCGACCTCGAGCACCGTCGGGTCGTCCTCGCCGATCTTCGCCACCGAGACGGTCCAGCGCCAGCCGGGGTAGCCCGGCATGCGGTTGGCGAAGCGGAGCGAGACCGTGTCGTCGCCCTCGTCCACGGCGTCGATGAACGCGCCGACGGTCGAGTCGGGCGTGACCTCGAGCAGGGCGGTGCGCGCCAGGCGCTCGTACTCGTGCGTGGGCATCAGGCGTCCAGCTGGTCCGCGACGTGGCGGAGGATCGCGGCGAGGCGCTCGCCGTTCTTCGGGTAGCGACCGTGCCGGAGGTCACCGCTGATGCGGTCGAGCTCCTTCACGAGGTCCTCGACGATCACGGCCATGTCGTCGGCCGAGCGGCGGGACATCTTCGCGAGCGACGGCTGCGGGTCGAGGAGCCGCACGGACAGCGCCTGCGACCCCTTCTTGCCCTGGACCACGCCGTACTCGAGCCGCGAGCCGGCCTTCACCGTGGTGACGCCGTCCGGCAGCGAGGACGCGTGCAGGAAGACCTGGTCACCGTCGTCGCCGGTGATGAACCCGAACCCCTTCTGGTCGTCGTAGAACTTGACCTTGCCGGTGGGCATGCGTGGACTCCTCGTGGTCGTGGAACGGCCGTGGTGCGTCGGATATCCTGGGTCGATGGCCAAGCCGACCCGATCCACCGGGACCCCCCGCGCCGCAGCGGACCCCTCGGTGACGTTCAATCGTACCGAACGCGTGCTCGGGTTCATGGTCGGGGGCATCTTCATCGCTGCCTTCCTGTGCCTCGCCGCCGTGATCGTGATGTGGCTCACGGTTCCCAGCGCGGGAGCGTCGATGCCGTGGCCCGTCGTCATGGCGATCCCGCTGGTCGGTCTGCCGATCGGCATGGTCCTCCTGTTCGTCCTGCTGGGCGTCGTCTGGACGCGTCGGGCCCGCGAGAACCGGACGTCTCGCTGAGATCCCGGACCCGGCACGGAGCGGACGGACGATGACGACCACCGCCGACCTCGCCGCCCGGCTGCGGGCGATGCCCGACGACGCCCTCGAGCGGCTCGTCGTGGCCCGTCGACTGCCCGCGGCGGCCCTCGCCGAGTCCGGTCCACAGCACGTCGCCGACTTCTTCGACCTGGCGGAGGCGCTCCGCACCGACGACGCGGTCGACGCGGCCATCGAGCACCTGCCCCGTGCGGCCCTCCTCGCCCTGCGCGACGGCGGTGACCCGGCGGCGCTCGCCCCCGCGGTCGAACTCGGTCTCGCGGACGCGGACGGCGGTGTCGACGACGCGGTGACGGACCGCCTCGCGGCCCACCCGGACGTCGTGGACGCGGCCGACCGGCCTGGAGGCACGCCACCCGCCCGCCCCGCGGCACCCGTCGACGACGACGCGGCACGCGCGACCGGGGCGGAGCACGCCTTCTCGACGATGACCGTGCTCGCCGAGCTCCTCCACGCCGTCGACGCGGGCGAGGTCCGCGAGCTCGTCAAGGGCGGGATCGGCACCCCGCTCGCGAAGACGCTGGGCGAACGCCTCGGCACCGCACCCGAGGTGGTGCCGGACCGACTGGCGCTCCTCCGGCGCACGGGTCTGGCGTCGCTCGACCAGGGCACGTGGAGCGTGTCCGGACCGGGCCGCGCCTGGCTCGTCGCACCGTGGCCGGACCGGTGGACCACGATGGTCGCCGCCTGGCGCGCCTCGCTCGACCCCGCCGTGGGCGAGGTCCTCGAGCTGGCCGGGCCCGACTGGCACGACCTCGTCGCGACCGGCCGCTGGGCGTACCCGGCCGGGGCGCGGTGGCTCGACGCCGAGCTCCTCACCGTCGCCGGCACGGGCGCAGTGCTCGGACTCGCGGTCGACGGCGTCCTCACCACGACCGGCGCCGCGCTGCTCGCCGGTGGCGCGGACGCCGACGCTCGGGCGGCCGCCGACCTGCCCGACACCGTCCCCGGGGTGTACCTGCAGCACGACCTCACCGTGATCGCACCGGGGCCGCTCGCACCGGCCGACGACGCGGAGCTGCGGGCCGTCGCGACCCTCGAGGCGCCGGGGCTCGCCGCGCGGTACCGGATCTCGGAGGAGTCGCTCGCCCGGGCGTTCCGGGCCGGCCTCGACCGCGACGCCGTGCTGGGGAGCCTCGAGCGGCTCTCCGTGTCCGGCGTGCCGCAGCCGCTCGCCTACCTCGTCGACCAGGTGGCCGAACGGGACGGCAGCATCGTGGTCGACCTCGGCGTGGGCGGCGTCGGTTCCGTCGTCCGCGGCACCGCCGACCAGCTCGACCTGATCGGCGTGGACGCCGAGCTCCGGCAGATGTCGTGGGACCGGCCCGACCTCACCACGCTGACCACCCGCTACCCGGCGCAGGTGGTGCACACGGCGCTCCGCGACGCCCGGTACCCGGCCGTGCTGACGACCGCAGCCCAGGCGACCGTGGCGGCCGCGCCTCCCGTCCGCCGCGCAGCTGGACGCGACCCGCGTGACGCCGCACGGGCGCTCGTGGAGCGGCTCCGCCTCACCACCGAGCGCGCGGAGGGCGAGCCCGAGCAGGAGTGGCTCGGTCGCCAGATCGACCTCGCGGTCCGCGGCCGGACCCCGATCCGGCTCACGGTGCGCATGCCGGACGGGACGGAAAGACCGTTCTCGATCGTGCCGACGTCGGTGGCCGCCGGTCGGGTCCGCGGCAAGGACACGACGGTCGACGTCGAACGGACCCTGCCGCTCTCCCTCGTCGTGGCTGTGGAGAGCGACGCCTGATCCACACCCCGGCCGGCGCGCAGGCGGAGCGCCTAGGCTGATCCGTCATGAACGGACCGCTGATCGTGCAGAGCGACCGCACGGTGCTCCTCGAGGTCGCGCACCCCGACGCGGAGGACGCGCGCCACGAACTCGCCGTCTTCGCGGAGCTCGAACGCGCGCCCGAACACGTGCACACGTACCGGATCACCCGGCTCGGCCTGTGGAACGCCCGCGCGGCCGGACACGACGCCGAGGCGATGATCGACACGCTCGAGCGGTTCGCGAAGTTCCCGGTCCCGCAGAGCGTCACGGTCGACATCCGCGACACCGTCTCGCGGTACGGGCGACTCGTCATCCGCCGCGAGGAACGACCGGACGCCCCGGCGATCGCGAACTCCCCGGGCGAGGAGCTCGAGCGCCAGCCGATGTTGCTCCTCACGGCGACCGACCCGACGATCCTCGCCGAGGTCACCCGGTCCAAGCGCATCAAGCCGCTCCTCGGCGACCAGCGCTCCCCGAACGAGATCGAGCTGCAACCGTGGGCCCGCGGACAGGTGAAGCAGGAGCTCGTGAAGCTCGGCTGGCCCGCGGAGGACCTCGCGGGCTACACCCCCGGGCAGCCGCACGCGATCGACCTCGAGACCGCCGACTGGCACCTGCGGCCGTACCAGGAGCAGGCGGTCGACACGTTCTTCGCGCAGGGCTCCGGCGTCGTCGTGCTCCCCTGTGGTGCCGGCAAGACGCTGGTCGGCGCCGGGGCGATGGCAACCGTCAAGGCCACCACGCTCATCCTCGTCACGAACACCGTGTCGGCGCGGCAGTGGCGCTCGGAGCTGCTCCGCCGCACCACCCTCACCGAGGACGAGATCGGCGAGTACTCGGGCTCGGTGAAGGAGATCCGCCCGGTCACGATCGCGACCTACCAGATCCTCACCGCGCGCCGGAAGGGCGAGTACACCCACCTGTCGCTGCTCGACGCCCTCGACTGGGGCCTCATCGTGTACGACGAGGTCCACCTGCTGCCCGCGCCGGTGTTCAAGCTGACCGCGGACCTGCAGGCCCGCCGCCGCCTCGGGCTGACCGCCACCCTCGTCCGCGAGGACGGGCGGGAGGGCGACGTCTTCTCGCTCATCGGCCCGAAGCGGTACGACGCCCCGTGGAAGGAGATCGAGGCGCAGGGCTACATCTCCCCCGCCTCGTGCTTCGAGGTGCGCATCGACCTCCCGCACGGCGACCGGCTCGAGTACGCGGCGTCCGGCGACGACGAGCGGTACCGGCTCGCCGCGACGACCCCGGCGAAGACCCCGGTGGTCCGAGAGCTCATCGAGAAGCACCGTGGCGAGCAGATCCTCGTGATCGGCCAGTACATCGACCAGCTCGACTCGCTCGCCGAGTCCCTGGACGCGGCCGAGATCACCGGAGCGACCCCGGTCGACGAGCGCGAGCGGCTCTTCCAGGCGTTCCGCACCGGGGCGATCGACGTGCTCGTCGTTTCGAAGGTGGCGAACTTCTCGGTCGACCTGCCCGACGCGACGGTGGCGATCCAGGTGTCGGGGTCGTTCGGCTCCCGGCAGGAAGAGGCACAGCGCCTCGGGCGACTCCTCCGGCCGAACAAGGACGGCCTGCCTGCGTCCTTCTACACGCTCGTCACGCGGGACACCGTCGACCAGGACTTCGCGCAGAACCGACAGCGGTTCCTCGCCGAGCAGGGCTACTCGTACACGATCCTCGACGCCGACCAGGTCGCTGCGGCCGCGTAGCGGCCACGTCGCGACGGCGACCGATCGACGGCCTGGAGGCGCGGTGCNANCCCNCNCCGCCCCTCCAGGCCGCCCCGTGCTCACGTACGCACCGCTCACAGCAAAGCCACAAGGAACGGTCAGAAGATGGGCTCATGAGCGATGGCCCCAAGATCCTGATCGTCGATGACGAGCCGAACATCCGCGACCTGCTGACGACCTCCCTGCGCTTCGCCGGTTTCGCCGTGCGTGCCGTGGGCAACGGTGCGCAGGCCATCTCCGCCGTGCTCGAGGAAGAGCCGGACCTCATCATCCTCGACGTCATGCTCCCTGACATGAACGGCTTCGGCGTCACCAAGCGCCTCCGCTCGTCCGGCTACACCTCGCCGATCCTGTTCCTCACCGCGAAGGACGACACCGAGGACAAGATCACCGGCCTCACGGTCGGCGGCGACGACTACGTCACCAAGCCGTTCTCGCTCGACGAGATCGTCGCCCGGATCAAGGCCATCCTCCGTCGCACCATGAACGACGAAGAGGACGCGATCATCCGCGCCGGCGAGCTCACCATGGACCAGGACACGCACGAGGTCACGATCGGCGACGCGCAGATCGAGCTCTCGCCGACCGAGTTCAAGCTGCTCCGCTACCTCATGCTCAACCCGAACCGGGTGCTCTCCAAGGCGCAGATCCTCGACCACGTGTGGGAGTACGACTTCAACGGCGACGCGGGCATCGTCGAGTCCTACATCTCGTACCTCCGCCGCAAGCTCGACCAGTACTCGGCCGAGCCGGTCATCCAGACCAAGCGCGGGTTCGGCTACATGCTCAAGGCAGCCAAGGCCTCGTAGGCGCAGTTCTTCACGGCGGCCGTCCGGTTTCACCGGGCGGTCGCTGTCTATCGTTGGGGCAGCATGCACACGCGAATGAGCCGCTGGTGGGACGGGATCTCCCTCCGCACCAAGATCACCGGGATCACGGTGCTCCTGGTCGCGCTCGGGCTGCTCGTCGCGGGGCTCGGCACGATGACCGTGCTCTCGACCTACCTCATGCTCCAGCTCGACAACAGCGTCAAGCAGACGACGGAGCAGCTCGAGGGTCAGAACATCAGCGACGGCGAGCAGTACTGCAAGGTCTCGGTCGTGCTGTCGCAGAGCGTGTACGTGGCCGCGTTCGATGACTCCGGCAACCAGATCTGCCAGACGAAGGCGTCGAGCCGGCCGGCGATCACGGGGTCGGAGCTCGCCCGGGCCGCGCAGAGCTCGGACCGCATCACCCTCTACGACGCCCAACACGACCACGAGTGGCGCGCGCAGGTCATCCCGGCGTCGCTGCAGAACCGCTCGGACGGCGTCACCAACACCGGCTACGTGCTCGTGGCGGTGTCGAGCGCCACGGCGGACCAGACGATCCTCCGCTTCACGGTCATCTTCCTGTTCTTCGGCATCGCGGTGATCCTGCTCGGCGCGATGCTCACGCGCCTGCTCGTCACCGCGACGTTCGACCCCTTGCGCGACGTCGAGGACACCGCTGCACGTTTCGCGGCCGGCGACTTCAACCAGCGCCTCGAAGCGGACACCCCGAACACCGAGGTCGGGCGCCTCAACCGCTCCCTGAACGCCATGCTCGAGCGCATCGACACCGCGTTCGAGGACCGCGAGCGCACGATCGACCAGATGCGTCGGTTCGTCGGGGACGCCTCGCACGAGCTCCGCACGCCCCTGGTGTCCCTCCGCGGGTACGCCGAGCTGTACCGCATGGGCGCCCTCCGCAAGGAAGAGGACGTGGCGCAGGCGATGGAGCGCATCGAGAAGGAGGCCCAGCGCATGGGTCTCCTCGTGCAGGACCTCCTGCAGCTCGCGCGCATCGACGAGTCGAAGCCGCTGGAGCTCGGTCCGGTCGACCTCGTGTCGATCGCCCGCGACTCGGCACTCGACACCATGGCGTCGAACCCCGACCGCGAGATCCAGGTGCTCGTCGAGGACAGCGTGACCGGCGAGAGCGTGCCGCAGGTGGTCCGGCCGGCACCCACGTCCCCGGGCTCGCCGTTCGGGGAGACCGGGGAGGTCCCGGAGGCCTCGGGGCCGAGCTCCGCGAACACGACCGGTCCGATCGCGTTCTCCCGCCAGACGATCGCGCGACTCCGGGCTCGGCGCAGCCGGGCCATGAGCTTCGACGCGGCACCGAGCGACGAGACGACACCGCTGCCCACGGTCGTGCTGCCGAAGCGCCCGCCGATCGTCCTCGCCGAGGAGAACAAGATCCGGCAGGTCGTCACCAACCTCATGGGCAACGCGATGCGCTTCACGCCGTCGGACGACCCCATCGAGCTCGGCATCGGGGTCGACGAGGAGCGCGGGATGGCGAACATCGACGTCATCGACCACGGGGAGGGCATCCCCCCGCAGCTCCGCGACAAGATCTTCCAGCGGTTCTGGCGGGCGGACACCTCGCGGGCGCGGGACACCGGCGGCTCTGGGCTGGGGCTCGCGATCGTGTCGGGCATCGTGCAGGCGCACCACGGGTCGGTCGAGGTGTTCGACACCGAGGGCGGCGGCGCCACCTTCCGGGTGTGGCTCCCCCTGCTCCCCCGCGACTGGACGCCCCCGGCGCCCGAGGACGCCGCCCCCGCCGCCTGACGCGCTGCCGCGCTGCGCTGCCGCGGCCGCGCTGCCGCCGCCCGCTGCCGGCGCGGCGCCGCGCTGCCGGCACCGCCGCCCGAGCGGTCACGACACCCCGCGCCGAACCGCCGCGCGGTCACGAATCGTCGCTGTGGATGAGCCGAAGCGACCGAACGTGACCTCTTGCCCGCTGCCACGCGGTGCGTCGTGACCGCTGCAGAACGGCAAGCGATCTCGATCACAGGGCGGCACCCTTCGCGACGAACGCCTGCCGTAGTCGTTCGAACAACACTGCGGGCCGGACCGCATCGGCCGCCGTCGCGTGGATGACGGTCCAGTCGTTCACGACGAACCCGTTGTCCCGCCGCTGATCGTGCTGGAAGACGTCCCGCTCGCGATGATGCTCGCCGTCGTACTCGAGCGCGATCCTGAGTCGCGGCCAAGCGAGGTCGACTCGCCCGAGGAAAGCACCCGTGGCGTCGTGCACGTCGATGTTGAGTTCCGGCTCGGGGAAGCCTGCCTCGATGACAGCGATCCGCATCCATGTCTCCATCGGCGACTCGCAGCCCACCCGCACCAGTTCGACCGCACGTCGAGCCGCGACAGCGTGCGGGCTGCCCGGACGGATCGCGCGTCGGAGGTCGTCGATCGTGGCCAAGCCCGCTCGTCCGACCATGTGATCGCCGACCGCGACCAGCGCCATGCGATCGATCACGCCAGCACACTCGAACCACGCGGACGCGGGAGCGCTCAGACGGAGGCCGTTCAGGACACGCACCTCCGCGGACACAGCTCGATGCGCGACGACACCGGGGCGCCGCATCCGGAGCGTCCCGACGGTCGTCACGTGCACGCGCCGATCGTCCTGCGCCGCGCGCGGGAGCGGAGCACCCCACAGTCGTGCCGCGGTGACGTGGCTGAAGTACTGATCGTCTCGCATGACGATCGCGATCGCCGACACGAAGTCGTCGGAGCCGGCGGGCGCGCGGACACCCCGAGTCGGCCGCTCGAGGTCTGATCGCCGGAGACGTTCACTGCTCACGCCCGCGGCGAGGGCGTCACCGGTGCGGAAGACTGTCGCATCGAAGTCTGGAGGAAGTGGTCGAGCTCGGCGCATGTTCCGATGCTCACGAGTTCGCCGACCAGTCGAGCGTGCCTGCCTTCCGGTGTGGAGAACGACCGTGCTTCTCAGGGATGTGCAGGAGCCAGACTGCTTGGTGCCCGAGTTCTGTCCGCCAGCACGGGGTCGCGACTCCCCGGGTGGATCGTGTCGCTCGGTCACGAACAGTCGCTCGGGGCGCGCGATACCGACACTTCGTGACCGACGGCGGACGGAGTACGGGGTGTCGTGACCTTCCGGCGCTCGCAAACCTCCGCCCGCGCCGCACGCCCCCCCCCCCCCCCCCCGCACGCGGAAGGGCCCCGCACGCGCTCGCGTGCGGGGCCCCTCCGTGTCAGGACCAGATCAGAAGTCCATGCCACCCGTGGGGTCGCCGGCCGGCATGGCCGGGGCCTTCTCGGGCTTGTCGGCGACGACGACCTCGGTCGTGAGGAACAGACCGGCGATCGACGCAGCGTTCTGCAGCGCCGAGCGCGTGACCTTGGCCGGGTCGATGATGCCCGCGGCGACGAGGTCGACGTACTCGCCGGTCGCGGCGTTGAGGCCGTGACCCGACTCGAGCTCGCGGACCTTGGCGGCGACGACGCCCGGCTCGAGACCGGCGTTCAGCGCGATCTGCTTGAGCGGCGCGTCGATCGCGACGCGGACGATGTTCGCACCGGTCGCCTCGTCACCCTCGAGGGAGAGCGAGTCGAGCGCGACGGACGCCTGGATGAGGGCGACGCCACCACCGGCGACGATGCCCTCCTCGACAGCGGCCTTCGCGTTGCGGACGGCGTCCTCGATGCGGTGCTTGCGCTCCTTGAGCTCGACCTCGGTCGCGGCACCGGCCTTGATGACCGCCACGCCACCGGCGAGCTTCGCGAGGCGCTCCTGGAGCTTCTCGCGGTCGTAGTCGGAGTCGGTCGCCTCGATCTCGGAGCGGATCTGACGGACGCGGCCCGCGATCTGCTCGTCGTCGCCGGCGCCCTCGATGATCGTGGTCTCGTCCTTGGTGATGATCACCTTGCGGGCCTTGCCCAGCAGGTCGAGCGTCGCGTTCTCGAGCTTGAGGCCGACCTCCTCGGAGATGACCTGGCCGCCGGTGAGGATCGCGATGTCCTGCAGCATGGCCTTGCGGCGGTCGCCGAAGCCCGGGGCCTTGACGGCGACGGACTTGAAGATGCCGCGGATCTTGTTCACGACGAGGGTCGCGAGGGCTTCGCCGTCGACGTCCTCGGCGATGATGAGGAGCTGCTTGCCCGCCTGGATCACCTTGTCGACGACCGGGAGCAGGTCCTTGATGTTCGAGATCTTCGAGTTGACGATGAGGATGTACGGGTCCTCGAAGACGGCCTCCTGGCGCTCCGGGTCCGTGACGAAGTACTGCGACAGGTAGCCCTTGTCGAAGCGCATGCCCTCGGTGAGCTCGAGCTCGGTGCCGAAGGTGTTCGACTCCTCGACGGTGACGACGCCTTCCTTGCCGACCTTGTCGATCGCCTCGGCGATGAGCTCGCCGATGGTGGTGTCGGCGGCCGAGATCGACGCGGTCGCGGCGATCTGGTCCTTGGTCTCGATGTCCTTCGCGTTGGCGAGGAGCTGGTCGGAGACGGCGGCGACGGCCTTCTCGATGCCGCGCTTGAGCGACACGGGGTCGGCACCGGCGGCGACGTTGCGGAGGCCCTCGCGGACGAGCGCCTGGGCGAGCACGGTCGCGGTCGTCGTACCGTCGCCGGCGACGTCGTCGGTCTTCTTCGCGACCTCCTTGACGAGCTCGGCGCCGATCTTCTCGTACGGGTCGTCGAGCTCGATCTCCTTGGCGATGGAGACACCGTCGTTCGTGATCGTGGGGGCGCCCCACTTCTTCTCGAGGACGACGTTGCGGCCGCGCGGGCCGAGCGTCACCTTCACGGCGTCGGCCAGGGTGTTCAGGCCGCGCTCGAGGCCGCGACGGGCCTCCTCGTCGAAAGCAATGATCTTAGCCATGTGAGTTTCTCGTCCCTCCCGGACGTCGTCATGGGGGTCGTGCTGGCACTCAGCGTGAGCGAGTGCCAACGCCGATTCTGGCACTCGACGGGTGCGAGTGCAACACAGCCGGGAGGCTCGGCTCGTCTTCCAGGGTCGTGCCCCGTCACGCAGGCCCCACACCACACGACGAACGCGCCGCCCCCGGCGGGGACGGCGCGTTCTGCGGAGTGCAGTGGTTCAGGCGGGGCGGACGCTCTCTGCCTGCGGACCCTTCGAGCCGGTGCCGACGTCGAACGTGACCGCCTGCCCCTCCTCGAGGACCTTGTAGCCCGACATGTCGATGGCCGAGTAGTGCACGAACACGTCCTGGCCACCCCCATCGACGGTGATGAAGCCGAAGCCCTTCTCGGCGTTGAACCACTTGACCGTTCCGTTGGCCATGATTGTTGCTCCCTGCGGTGGTGCTGCTGCGATCGGCGGCGCCGTCGGTGCGGCACCTCGCCAGCGACTCTCGCGCACGGAATCGGTTTCGACAAGGGGTGTGACGTTGTTTCACGCCCGTTCCGTGCAATCGCAACGAGCCGGAAACACGTTCGTCACGAATGCACGCCGGAATGCGTGTCAGCCGGTGTAGTCGGCCCCCAGGACGACACTCACGTCGGCGTTCGGGAAGGCCGCGGACTGCTGTACCGCGGTCGTCCCGAGCGACTTCGCGATGCCCTGCGCGACCGCGGCGGACGCGGCCGAACGGTAGTAGACGATCGTCTGGGTCGTCCCGGTGGTCCCGGCGTCACCCGTCGAGGTGATCCTCCACCCGGCGCCGCTGAGCGCGGTGCTCGCGCGACCGGCGAGGCCGGTCGTGTTCGTGCCGTTGAGCACGACGACCGTGGTGGTGCCCTGCTGCGCCGGCGTCGCCGCGGTGGCACCGGAGGACGATCCGGTGCCGGCGGAGGACGAGGACGACGAGGACGAGGACGGCGACGAGGACGGCCGGCCCGACGCGGAAGCCGTCGGCGACGACGTGGTGGTGGTGGTGCCCGACGTGCTGTCGAAGGAGTCCCCGCCGGTCGCGAGCCCGAGCGCGAGCACGCCGATCCCGACGAGGACCCCCGTGGCGAGCGCAGCCCACGCGAAGACGATCCAGCCGCGGCCCCGACGCTGGGGGCCGCGGTGCGCGCCGACGCGCGGCCCGTCGGTGACGTCGTCGAACCGGTCTCGGGGGAATCTCTCGGTCATCGGTCCTCTTCGCGGGGTTCTGGTGCGCCTCCGGGGAGCGCGAAGCTGCGCCCCGCGCGCGCCGTGACACGGGCGTGCCGGAGTCGTTGCAGCCGGGTGACCAGCTGCGGGTCGTACGCGAGCGCCGCCGGTGAGTCGATCACGCGGTCGAGCACCTGGTAGTAGCGCGCGGGCGACATGTCGAACTCGACCCGGATCTCCGCTTCCTTGGTCCGGTCGTGCCGCGCGCGGTCGTGCTCGAAGGTGAGCACGTGCAGGTCGAGCTCGCTGAGCGCGTCTGCGGGGGTGGCGGTCACTGCGGGTCCGATCGCGGGGCTGGGCACGGGTCTCGGTCATCGTAGGGGTGCGGTCCTGCCGGACCCTGGCACGGTGCTGGACTGTCGCGAACCCGGGTCACAGGTTCGGGTCGCGGAGCCACCGCATCCGGGTGCCGAACGGGTCCGAGACGGCCATGGCCACGCCGTCCAGCGAGGCCGTCGCGAACGCGTCCGGATCGGCCGGATCGACGCCGGCGGGCAGCGTCGCCGCGACGCCGGACAGGATGCCGGTGCGCTCCAGCGCGATCCAGTGCACGCCGCGCTCCTCGATGCGGTCGACGACGCGCTGCCGGTCCGCGCCAGGCACGTACACGAGCGTCCCCGTGGTCAGCACCACCGGTTCGCAGTGGTCCGGCAGGTGGTCGAGTGCGCGGTCCAGGTCACCGGGCAGGCTCCCCCGCAGCCGGACGGGAGGCACGGCGAGCGCCGCCGACGCCGCCTCGCGCATCAGGGCGGTGCGGTCCGTCGCCTCGGGCGGGACGGCCTCGACGAGTCGGTCGAACGCACCCGGCGCGGCGAGGTCGATCGGGTTCGGGTCGAGTGCGACCCGCGCGCCGATGACGATCGGGCGGTCCGCCGGCGCCGGGACCGTCCCGGTGGCCTCGGCGACGAGGTGGACGGCGGGAGTTCCGACGGCGGTGTGCATCCGGACTCGGTCGGACCGCGCCCCCGCACGGATGTCGCGGCCCCGCACACCGGGCCGCGGCGCGCGCCCGGGGGCGCGGAGCTCGGCGCCGTCGGGCCGTCCGGGGACGACGTAGTCGAGCGTCACGCGGTCCGGGACCGAGCAGAGCCCCGCCGCGGCACCCGCGTCCACGAGGCCGAGCGGGCGCCCGATCCGCGCGGCCAGCGCCGCGACGAGCGGGACGACCGGGGCGAGCCGACGTGGGTCGTTGGCCTGCACCGTGGCGGACCGGAGATGCTCGACCAGGGCGGGTCGTGCCTCCCGGCCGAGTGCGCGGAGCGCGTCCGGATCCGTCGGGTCGGCGCCCAGCCGCCGGGCGACCGCGAAGACCAGCTCCGGCTGCCGCTGCTGCTCGGGGACCTCGTCGAGGAGCGCGACGAGGCCGTCGTCGAGTGACCGTGCCCACGCGGCGTACGTCGGGGACACTCCGGCGATGCGGTCCGCGTACGCGCTGTAGCGGTCACGGGTGGTCACGGCCGGTGCATCCCCACGTGGCGGATGCCGGCCTCCTCGTAGGGCTCGCCGAACCGGACGAAGCCGTGACGCTCGTACAGTCCGGCGACGTACTCCTGGGCGTGCAGCACGAAGGGCTCGTCGCCGTGCTCGTCGAGCACCGCGGCGACGAGGCGCCCGGCGATCCCCCGCCCGCGGTGCGCCGGGTCCGTCGCGACCCGGCCGATCACCCACGCCGGCGGGACGGCGCCGTCCGGGTGCGGCTCGCCGGGGGCGGGTCGGACCAGCCGGAGGTACCCCACCGCTCGGGTGTCGGTTCCGAACCACCAGTGCTCGGTGTCCGCGTGGCGGTCACGGCCGTCGAAGTCCTCGGCGGTGACCCGCTGCTCGAGGGCGAAGACGCGGTTCCGGAGCACCACGATGCCGTACAGTTCGTCCGTCGTCAGACGGCCCCAGAGGGCGCGGTGCACGGAATGCTCGGACATCGGCGCGAGTTTACTGAAGGTGGCCGTCCACAGCGGCGACAGGAGCAGGAGGAACACATGGCATACAACGTCGACAAGTCCGACGCCCAGTGGCGCGAGGAGCTCTCCCCGGACCAGTACGCCGTCCTGCGTCAAGCCGGCACCGAACGGCCGTGGACCGGTGAGCTCCTCGACGAGGAGCGCGCCGGCGTCTACACGTGTGCGGCGTGCGGCGCGGAGCTGTTCAAGAGCGGGACGAAGTTCGACTCCGGCTGCGGCTGGCCGTCGTTCTACGAGTCGGTGCGGCCCGAGGCCGTGCAGCTCATCGAGGACAACTCGCTCGGGATGCAGCGCACCGAGGTCCGCTGCGCGAACTGCGGGTCCCACCTGGGGCACGTGTTCCCGGACGGGTTCGGCACGCCGACCGGCGACCGCTACTGCATGAACTCGCTGTCGCTGAACTTCTCGGCGTCCGAGTGAGTCCGGACGCGTCCCGCTAGAGTGGGCGCGTCAGCCGGCATGGCGCAATTGGTAGCGCACCGTACTTGTAATACGGGGGTTGCGGGTTCGAGTCCCGCTGCCGGCCCTCTGCACCGACGATGCTGGCCGCGCGTGATCGCCGGGAAGACGGAGGCCCGGGCGAGTGATCGCCCGGGCCTCCGGCGTACGTGGAACACGGATCAGGGGGTGTTCCTCATCGCTCGACACGGTAACCAGCCGGTCGTGAGAAGAGGATGACACCGCACCGAAACGGAAGTCCACACTCGCGTGCCGATTGCGCGGCTTTCCGCATGGACGTCGCAGCGGGCGGTCAGCGGCCTCCCGTGATCTTCCGTTCGCGCTGCGCCACGCCTGCGGTTCCGTACGGGTAGTCGTCGATCCGCGGTGCGCTGGCGTCGGTCAGCGTGCGGAGTTCGGACTCGTCGAGGACGAGGTCTGCGGCACCGAGGTTGTCCTCGAGCTGCGAGACCGTCCGGGCGCCGAGGATGACGCTCGTGACGGCGGGCTGGGCGAGCAGCCAGGCGAGGGCGACCTGGGACTTCGAGGCGCCGTGCGCGTCAGCGACGGCGGCCACGGCGTCGAGGACGGCCCACGTGCGCTCGTCCCCGTTGCGGGCCTCCCAGGCCTCCATGCCGCGCTGCGGGTTCTCGCCGAGGCGGGTCGCGCCGGTGGGTGCCTCGTCGCGCTGGTACTTCCCGGACAGCCATCCGCCGGCGAGGGGCGACCACGGCAGCAGGCCGATGCCGGCGTCGAGGCAGGCGGGGACGACCTCGTGCTCGATGTCGCGGACGAGGAGGTTGTACTGCGGCTGGAGCGTCACGGGCGGTGCCCATCCGTGGCCGCGGGCCTCGTACACGGCCTTGGTGATCTGGTAGCCGAGGTAGTTCGAGAACCCGTACGACCCGATCTTGCCGGCGGACACGGCGTCGTCGAGGAAGCGCAGGGTCTCCTCGATCGGGGTGAGGGCGTCCCACGCGTGCATCTGGTACAGGTCGATCGTCTCGACGCCGAGCCGGTCGAGCGAGGCGTCGAGCGCGCGGGAGAGGTGGCGGCGGGAGAGACCGACGTCGTTCGGCCCGTCACCCTGGGGGAAGCGGCCCTTGGTCGCGAGGACGACCTGCTGCGCCTCGGTGGGGTGCGCCGTGAGCCAGCGCCCGATGATGCGCTCGGACTCGTTGCCCGAGTACACGTCGGCGGTGTCGACGAGCGTGCCGCCGGCCGCGACGAACGTGTCGAGCATCTGGTGGGAGGTGGGTTCGTCGGCTTCGCTGCCGAACGTCATGGTGCCGAGGGTCAGCGTCGACACCGATGTCCCGCTGTTGCCGAGGAGTCTGTAGTCCATGGCCGGGACCCTACGCCCGGAGCGCGTGGACCGAGGGGATCCACGAGTACCTGTCAGCGGCCCTCGGACAGGAACGCGATCGCCGCCTGCCGGAAGTCCCGCGACGTCGGGGCGTTGAAGTGGTTGCGCCCCGGGATCTCGAAGAACCGCGCGTCCGGTGCTGCCGCAGCGAGCCGCACCGCGCTGTCCTTGATGCCGTCCTCGCTGCCCGCCGCCATGAGCAGCGGCTGCGACGGGGCGTTCGCCGGCGTCGGCTCGATGCTGTCCCGCATCCCCTCGACCATCGCGACGAGGGCCCGGAGGTCGTTCCCCTCGACGCCCGACGCCATCGTGAGGTACCCGTTCGTCACGCGGTCCTCGATCGGGGTGCCGTCCGCGAGGAACGCCTTCGCCTGGTCGACCGCGACGCGACGCATCGGGTCGGCGTCCGGGATGCCGCCGAACACGGCCCGGGAGACCCGGTCGGGCAGCTGCTCGGCGGTGTGCCAGCCGACGCGTGCCCCGAGCGAGTAGCCGAGGTAGGCGACGTCGTCGAGCAGGTAGGTGTCGATGACACTGACGACGTCCGCGACGAGGAGCTCCATCGAGTACGCGTCGGGGTCGTGCGGCTTCGCGGACGCGCCGTGCCCGCGCTGGTCGAGCGCGACGACGCGGTACCCGGCGCGGAGCAGGTCGCGGGTCCAGCCCGACGCGTGCCAGTTGAGCAGGGCGCTGGACGCGAACCCGTGCACCGCGACGACGACCGGAGCGTCCGGGTCCCCGAAGTCGTACGTGGCGATCGGGAGGCCGTCCGGGGACATCACTGCACGGGGACGGGGCGCTTCGGGGACGAGTGACATGGCGACCCCAGGCTAGCGGGGCACTGTGGTCGCCATGGACGGCTACGGAGCGGACCAGATCCGGGCGGCGGAGCGGCCGCACCTCGACGCGGGCGAACCCCTCATGCAGCGCGCGGCCGACGGGCTCGCCCGGGTCGTCGCGGACCTCCTCGACGACCCCGCCGTGCGACCGGGTGACGGACCGGGTTCGGTCCTGCTGCTGGTCGGGAGCGGCGACAACGGCGGTGACGCGCTGTTCGCGGGTGCGCGGCTGGCGTCGGCCGGGAGGCGCGTGGCGGTGCTGCGCGTCGGCTCACGCGTCCACGAGGCGGGCCTGGCAGCGGCGCTGGACGCCGGGGCGCGCCTCGCCCCACCGGCACGGCCGGACCGCCGCTGGCGCGTCGCTCCGGAACCGGCGGCGTGGGCCCCGGCCGGTCCCGACGACAGCGGACCCACCGGGACGGACGCGGGTGCTGCGGACATCCTGCGCGCCGCGGTGCCGGACGAGGGCGGCCGCCTCGCGGCGGTCGCCGCGGAGGCGGCGCTCGACACCGACCTCGTGCTCGACGGGATCCTGGGCATCGGGGCGTCCGGTCCCCTGCGCTCCCCCGCCCGGGAGGTCGTGGACGCGCTGCGGGAACTCGCCCGCGACCAGCGGGCCCCGTTCGTCGTGGCCGTCGACGTGCCGAGCGGCATCGACGTCGACACGGGCGGTGTCGCGGACGAGCACGTGCTGCACGCCGACGTGACCGTCACCTTCGGCGGGGTCAAGGCAGGGCTGTTGGTCGGCCCCGCGGCGACCCTCGCCGGCCGGATCGAGCTCGTCGACGTCGGGATCGCCGCGGACCTCGCGGGCGTGGAGCCACTGGTCCGTACCTGACCCGGACGGTCAGGAGGCGCCGGCGTCCACTCCGTCCACCACGTCGGGGCGCGCCTCGAGCCAGGTGTCGACGAAGTGCCGGTAGTTCGCCGCGATGAGCCGCTCGGCCGCCTCGTGGTCGAGCCCCTGCTGCACGACGTCGTCGAGCGCGTCCTGCCAGTTGCTCCGGCCGATGGCGAAGCCGACGAAGCCGTCGACCGGCGCCGCGACCCGGAGCCAGTGGTCGAGCTGCTCCTCGGGGGCGTCCCGTCCGAGCACGATGCACTGCACGCCGTCGCGCCCACCGGCCCGGACCGCGGCGACGACGCGCTCGGCGTCCTCGGAGCGGTCGAGACCCTCGAGCTTCCACACGTCCGGCTCGACGCCGTGCTCCTGCAGGTACCCGACGACCTCGACGACGAGCCCGGGGCGAACGTCGCGGTCGTAGTCGTCCGCGGCTGCCTGCTGTTCGTCGGTGCCCGGCACGAGCAGCTCGACCAGGAACGCCCGACCGGCCCCGTGCAGGGTGCGGGAGACCTCGGCGAGACGCTCCGCCTGCGCCGCACGGTCGTCGGCGTCGAACGCGGGGTTGTCCCGGACGAGGACCTTCACGAAGTCGGGGTCGAACGCGTCGACGTGCGCGGTCCAGTCGTCGCCGTACTCGAGCTCGAACCAGTCGCGGCCGGAGCGCTCGATCGGCATGGCGAGCTGGAGCCCTGCCTCCCGGACGAGCCGGGCGACGTCGGCGCCGTACCGCTCGTCCACGAGGACGCCGGTCCGGTCCCGTGACGCCCCGGCGGCGAGGGCGCCGAGGAGACCGCGGTAGACGAGCTGCTTGCCGGCCCGGACGCGTTCGGCGTCGGCCTCGTCGGCGGGCTCGCCGGAATCGTCGCCGTAGGTGTGCTCCAGGAGCGAGGACCGCTGGTCCATCGCGAGGAGGAAGAGGGGGTGCTGTTCGTCGAGGTCGGCCATGCAGCCATGCTGCTCGCGACCCCTCGATGCCCGCTCAGTGGGCGCACCCCGCCCGGTGTGAGCACCGCGCTGCCGCCGTCCGTACATTCGGGGCATGACGTTCAACGACGACTCGCAGCTGTCCGGCGGCAGGGTCAAGCGGCGCGGGCGCACGGCCGCGGTGGGTGGCGGGGCGCTCGGTGTCGGCGCGATCGTGGTGTTCCTGATCGCGCAGTTCACCGGGGTGGACCTGTCCGGGGTGCTCGGCGGCGGCAGCGGCGTCACGACGATCCAGCAGGGCGGCGACACCGTGGACGCCGCGCCCGAGTGCCGGACCGGCCGGGACGCGAACGCCTCGGTGGAGTGCCGGATGGAGGGGGCCGCCGAGTCGCTCGACGCGTACTGGTCGGCGGAGGCGCCGAAGCTCGGGGCCTCGTACACGAGGCCGGACTTCTACCTCTTCCAGGACTCGACCGACACGGGCTGCGGGACGGCGTCGTCCGCGACCGGGCCGTTCTACTGCCCGCCGGACCGCGCGCTGTACGTCGACACGTCGTTCTACGACGAGCTCCAGTCGCGGTACGGGTCGTCGGGCGGACCGCTCGCGCAGATGTACGTCGTCGCGCACGAGTGGGGCCACCACGTGCAGCAGCTGCAGGGCACGTTCGCCGACACGGACCGGTCGGGCACCGGCGCGACCTCGGGCAGTGTCCGCGTCGAGCTCCAAGCCGACTGCTACGCGGGCGCTTGGGTCGGCGATGCGGCGAACACCGAGGACGCGAACGGGCAGACCTTCTTCGAGCCGATCACCCGGTCACAGATCGACGACGCGCTGTCCGCGGCGAGCGCCGTGGGCGACGACAGCATCCAGCGACGGTCGACCGGCTCAGTGGACCCCGACTCGTTCACGCACGGGTCGAGCGAGCAGCGCCAGCGGTGGTTCCTCCGCGGCTACCAGCAGGGCGCGACGTCGTGCGACACCCTCAGCGTGCCCGGCTCGGCCCTCTGACCGTGCCTGGTTCGGCCCGCTGAGCCCGGCGGTCAGTCGGAGCTGGCGCTGGCCGACGGGGTCGGCGTCGGGGTCGGCGTCGGCGTCGCGGTGGCGTCGGTCGACCCGGCCGCGCTGAGCACGAACGTCCGGAAGTCGTCGTTCGTGATCGGGTCGGTGAGCTGGTACTGCTGCCCGTTCACGAGCACGAGCGGCGTGCCCGGGAAGCTCGTCAGGTCGGTCCCCGGGATCTTCCCGTCGGAGACGTCGTTCGTGCGCTCGGTCACCCAGCGCGCGTAGGTCTGGTCGCGGATGCAGTCGGCGATCGCCCGCTGGTCGCGCACGCCGTCGACGCTGCGGACGACGCTCACGAGGTCGGCGTCGCTGAGGCCCGCGGTGCCCTCCTCGGGCTGCTCGGCGAACAGGGCGGTGTTGAACGCGAAGAACTGGTCCGGCGAACGGTCCGCGACGCACGCGGCTGCGTTCGCGGCCCGGAGCGAGTACTTCGTGCCCTGCGAGCGGTTCGCCAGGATCGCCACCGGGTGGATGTCGACCGTGGCGGCACCGGAGTCGACGAGGCCCTGGATGTACTCGCCGTTCGCCTTCTCGAACTGCCCGCACGTCGGGCAGAGGTAGTCGATGTAGGTCGTGATGTGCACCGTGCCCGAGCCGTCGGACGACGATGCGGACGGGGTGGCGCCGGTGGTCTGCGCCTTCAGGCCCTGCCCGATCGTGATGCCGCCCTGCGACATGTTCGACGGCCCGGGGCCTGCCGGCCGTGCCGAGTCGACGAGGACGAGCGTGACGATGGTGGCCGCTGCGAGGAGCACGACGCCGATGCCGATCTGGATGCCGAGCCGTGTCCCGCGCTGCCGACGCTTCTGCCGGGTGCGGTGCCGCTGCGCGCGCTGCCGGGCAGCCTCGCGGCGGTGGTTCCGACCGGCGGCTGCCCGCGCGGCACGATCAGCGGCTGCACGCTCGGGGCGGGCGTCACCCTCGGGGCGGTTGGTCATCGGTGTGGA
This sequence comes from Curtobacterium sp. B8, assembly GCF_000333315.1. Taxonomy (NCBI): domain Bacteria; kingdom Bacillati; phylum Actinomycetota; class Actinomycetes; order Micrococcales; family Microbacteriaceae; genus Curtobacterium; species Curtobacterium sp. B8. The sequence continues at coordinate 10,957 of NZ_BACW01000327.1, read as the reverse complement.
GTCCTCCTGATCGGGTGTCCGCACGCTCCGCGCCCCCACTCGGCGGACGGACCCGGCGATTGTAGTGGGCTGCTCTGGGAACCACCCAACCAGCCGGGAACCACTGGCGCTCCACGGGGAAGTCGTGTTGTATGAGCACCGATGGTCGACGGCGACCATCCGGGGCCCCCACGGGCAACCGCTTCACTACGGATCGTCCGGCACGTACCTGCCGGTGAAGGAAGGATCGAACGCTCATGGCGTCCGTCACCTACGACAAGGCAACCCGTCTCTACCCCGGGGGCACCCGCCCCGCGGTCGACTCCCTCGACCTGGACGTCGCCGACGGCGAGTTCCTCGTCCTCGTCGGCCCGTCGGGCTGTGGCAAGTCGACCTCGCTCCGCATGCTCGCGGGGCTCGAGGAGGTCAACTCCGGCGCGATCCGCATCGGCGAGCGCGACGTCACCGACGTCCCGCCGAAGGACCGCGACATCGCGATGGTCTTCCAGAACTACGCGCTGTACCCGCACATGACCGTCGCCGAGAACATGGGCTTCGCGCTCAAGATCGCCGGTGTCGGCAAGGAAGAGCGCGCCACCCGCGTGCAGGAGGCTGCGAAGCTCCTCGACCTCGAGCAGTACCTCGGCCGCAAGCCGAAGGCGCTCTCCGGTGGTCAGCGTCAGCGCGTCGCGATGGGCCGCGCGATCGTCCGTCAGCCGCAGGTGTTCCTCATGGACGAGCCGCTGTCGAACCTCGACGCCAAGCTCCGCGTCCAGACCCGCACCCAGATCGCCTCGCTGCAGCGCCGCCTCGGTGTCACCACGGTCTACGTCACGCACGACCAGACCGAGGCCCTCACCATGGGTGACCGCATCGCGGTGCTCAAGGACGGCATCCTCCAGCAGGTCGGCTCCCCGCGCGACCTCTACGAGAAGCCGAACAACGTGTTCGTCGCCGGCTTCATCGGCTCGCCGGCCATGAACCTGCTGCCGGCCGACGTGGTCGAGGGTGGCATCAAGTTCGGCACGCTGAACCACCCGATCGACCGCGACACGCTGTCGAACGCCCGCTCCGGCAACATCACGGTCGGCATCCGCCCTGAGGACGTCATCGTCTCGAGCTCGGGTGAAGGGCTGCCGGTCACGGTCGACGTCGTCGAGGAGCTCGGCGCCGACGGCTACCTGTACGGTCACGCCGACGTGAACGGCCAGCGCACCGACATCGTCGCGCGCGTCGACGGTCGTTCGCACCCCTCGATCGGCGACACGATCGTCATCTCGCCGAAGCAGGGCCACGTCCACGCCTTCGACACCGAGTCGGGCGACCGCCTCGACGACAAGGCCGTCGTCAGCGCCTGACGCTGGAACAGACGAACAGGAGGCGCGGTGCCAGCTGGCACCGCGCCTCCCGTCTGTCAGACTGCCGAACGGAAGCAGACTGCGCGACCGACGCAACGTGCCGGACCGACGCAGTGCCGGACCGACGCAGTCTGCGGGACCGACGCAGCCCGCCGAACCGACGCAGCCACCGCACGACCAGGAGCCAACCGTGCCCGACTCCCTCGCCATCACCGCAGCCACCGTCGACCCGGGCCTCCTCGACCTGCCGTGGGACCAACCGCTCGAGGACTGGCCGGACGACGTCATCGTCGCGCTGCCGAAGGGCATCTCGCGACACCTGGTGCGTTTCGTGCACCTCAGCGGGTACGTCGCCGCGGTGAAGGAGACCGGGGAAGAGGTCGCGCGCGCCGAGTACGAGATGCTCCGCACGTTGCAGCGCATGGACGTCCCGTGCGTGGACCCGGTCGCGGTCATCACGAACCGCGTCGACGCGGACGGCGAACCCCTGCACCCGGTGCTCGTCACCCGGCACCTCCGCTTCTCGCTGCCGTACCGCGCGCTCTACTCCCAGACGCTCCGCCCGGAGACCGCGACCCGACTCGTCGACGCCCTCGCCCTGCTGCTCGTGCGCCTGCACGTCATCGGGTTCTACTGGGGCGACGTCTCGCTCTCGAACACGCTCTTCCGCCGCGACGCCGGGGCCTTCGCCGCGTACCTCGTCGACGCCGAGACCGGCAAGCTCTACCCCGGCGGCCTGTCGAACGGGCAGCGCGAGAACGACCTCGAGGTCGCCCGCGTCAACATCGCCGGCGAGCTGCTGGACCTCGAGGCCGGTGGTCGCCTCGACGAGAACGCCGACGCGGTCGACGTCTCGAACCGGATCGTGGCGCAGTACCGGACGCTCTGGAAGGAGCTGACGGGTACCGAGCAGTTCGACATCAAGGAGCGCTGGCGCATCAACGACCGGGTCGAGCGGCTCAACGCCCTCGGCTTCGACATCGAGGAGCTCTCGATCCACACGACCGAGGGCGGTTCACAGGTGCGCATCCAGCCCAAGGTGGTGGACGCCGGGCACCACCAGCGACGGCTGCTCCGCCTCACCGGTCTCGACGCCGGTGAGAACCAGGCCCGGCGCCTGCTCAACGACCTCGACTCGTACCGTGCACGCAACGGCCGCGAGGCCCTCGACGAGGAGATGGTCGCGCACGAGTGGGTCTCGCGGGTGTTCGAGCCCGTCGTCCGGTCGATCCCGCGCGACCTCCGCGGACGGCTGGAGCCCGCCGAGGTCTTCCACGAGCTGCTCGAACACCGCTGGTTCATGTCGCAGGCCGAGGAACGGTCGGTGTCGCTGCCCGAGGCCACGACCGCCTACATCAACGACGTGCTGCGGCACCGGCGGGACGAGCGGCTGCTCATCAACCCGCCGACTTCCTCGATGACGCTACCGATCCCGGTGTCGCTCGACGACGACGTCGACGCGGACGAGGACGTCGAGGACTGGCGCGCGGGCGTCTGACGCGGTCCCCGGTCGGTCACGGCACCCCGCCGGGTGACCGCGGACCGCTCACGACCGTCGCCTGCGGCGTCGCTCAGCGCACGCCTCGTGACCACACGACCGACACCGGCCGACGGGTCGTGACCCGAGGGGTTCAGGAGTGCGACCGCCTTGGAGGCCCGGGGCGTCCCGGAGACCGGCGCCGGCCGCCCGGACCGCCACGCCTCCACCGCCGGTGGTGATGTCGGACGTCGAGCGGTCGCAACACCCCGACAGACGCACGTCCGCCGGTCACGAACCGTCGCCTGCGGGGTGGCGCAGCGACGATTCGCGACCGTGCGGCGGGCAGCATCCGACGTGTCGTGACCCCGCCGGCTCCGTGCGGGTCGCTACGCGGCGCGACGACGCCGCGCGACCTCCCACAGGGTCACGCTCGCCGCGATGCCCGCGTTGAGCGACTCGGTCGCGCTCGAGATCGGGATCGACACGATGGCGTCGCAGGTCTCGGTGACCAGGCGCGACAGCCCCTTGCCCTCCGAGCCGACGACGATCACGATCGGGCGGTCGGCGAGCTCGAGGCCGTCGAGCTCCACGTCGCCGTCGCCGTCGAGCCCGAGGACGAACAGCCCCATCGACTTGAGCGACTTGAGCGTCTGGGTCAGGTTCGGCGCCATCGCGACCGGGGTGCGGGCCGCGGCACCGGCGGAGGTCTTCCACGCGCTCGCGGTCACACCGACCGAACGACGCTGGGGCACGATGACGCCGTGCCCGCCGAACGCCGCGGTGGAGCGGATGATGGCACCGAGGTTGCGCGGGTCGGTGATGCCGTCGAGGGCGACCATGAGCGGGACCTCGTCCTTCGCGAACGCCCGCTCGACGATGTCCTCGGACACCGCGTACTCGTACGCGGGGACCTTGAGCGCGACGCCCTGGTGCACGCTGTCGTGCCCGGTGATGCGGTCCAGCTCCGGCCGCATCAGCTCGATGATGGGCACGCCGCGGTGGTTGGCGAGCGCGAGGATCTCCTTGACGCGGTCGTCGACCTCGATGCGGGACGCGATGTAGAGCGTCGTCGACGGCGTCTTCGTGCGCAGCGCCTCGAGCACGGAGTTGCGCCCGGTGACCAGCTCGGAGTCGTCGCTCTTGCGCTGCGGCGGACGACCGGTGCGCTGCGGCGGACGACCGGTGCGCTGCTGCGGGGCGCTCGAGGCACCGTGCCGACCACGGGCCGCCTCGAGCCGCTCCTTGGCGGCCTTGCGCTTGCCGGCCGGGTGGTACGGACGGTCCTCGGCCTTCGGGGTGGGCTTGCGCCCCTCGAGCGCCTGGGCGCCCTGTCCGCCGGAGCCGACCTGCTTGTTGCCCTTGCGGCCGGACCGGACGGCGCCCGGACGGCCCTTCTTGCTCCCGGAAACGTTCTTCATGTTCAGCTCCTGTTCGGCACGGCCGTGGTCAGGCGATGCTCCAGCGTGTACCCGCTGCGGTGTCCTCGATGGTGATGCCCGCGGCGGCGAGGTCGTCACGCACGCGGTCGGCCGTCGCGAAGTCCCGTGCGGCCCGGGCGTCGGCGCGCTCCTGCACGAGGCGTTCGACGAGGGCTGCGAGCGGGGCGGCCGAGGGGTCCTGACCGCCGCTCGACCAGTGGGCCGCTCGCGGGTCGATGCCGAGCACCTCCACCATCGCGGCCACCTGATGGTACGCGAGACCGAGCGCTTCCGCATCGTCGGCGTCGAGGGCGGCGTTCCCGGCGCGGACCGTCTCGTGCAGCACGGCGAGCGCCTGGGGCACCGAGAGGTCGTCGTCCATCGCGGCCGCGAAGGCCTCGGGGACGGCGGGGGCGTCGCGGAGCGGGATCCCCTCGAGCCGGGGTTCCGCACGGGTCAGGAAGCCCTCGATGCGGTCGTACGCAGCCTCGGCCTCGGCCAGGGAGCCGGCGTGGTGGTCGATCGACGAGCGGTAGTGCGCCGCGCCGAGGAAGTACCGCACGACCTCGGGTCGCGCGGAACCGAGGAAGTCCGCCGCGAAGATCGAGTTGCCGAGCGACTTCGACATCTTCTGACCGTCGACGGTGACGAGGCCGTTGTGCAGCCAGTACGTCGCGAACGGGTCACCCGCGGCGGTCGACTGCGCGAGCTCGTTCTCGTGGTGCGGGAACCGGAGGTCGAGGCCGCCACCGTGGATGTCGAACGCCGGACCGAGGTAGCGCCGGCTCATCGCCGAGCACTCGATGTGCCAGCCCGGACGACCGGGACCCCACGGGCTGTCCCACACGGCGGTGTCGGGCTCGCCGGCCTTGCGGCCCTTCCAGAGCGCGAAGTCGCGCGGGTCCCGCTTGCCGCGGGGGTCGGCGTCGGCTGCCTCGACCATGTCCTCGCGGCGCTGCCGGGTGAGGGCGCCGTAGGACTCCCAGCTGCCGGTGTCGAAGTAGACGTCCCCGGAGCCGTCCTGTGCGGCGTAGGCGTGGCCGCGCTCGATCAGGCGCTCGATGATCTCGTGCATCTGCGGCACGCTCGCGGTCGCCCGGGGTTCGTAGGTCGGCGGCAGGATCCCGAGCGCGCGGTAGGCGGCCGTGAACTCGAGCTCGACGCGGTACGCACGGGCGAACCACGCCTCGTCGGTGCCGGCGGCCAGGTCGAGCACCTTGTCGTCGATGTCGGTGACGTTCCGGACGAGGGTGACCGAGTAGCCGCGGTACGTCAGCCACCGACGCCAGACGTCGTAGACGAGCGCCGAGCGCAGGTGGCCGATGTGCGGCGACGACTGCACCGTGGGACCACAGACGTAGACGCTCACGTGTCCGTCGACCAGGGGCACGAGGTCGACGACGGCGGCGGCGCGGGAGTCGTAGAGGCGAACGGTCACGCTCCAAGACTAGGGCGCGGCCGGTGCCGCGGTCCGTCAGACCGGCCGGACGACGGCGGTCGCGATCGCCGCGAGGCCCTCGCCGCGGCCGGTGAACCCGAGGCCGTCGGTGGTCGTGCCGGACACCGCGACCGGCGCTCCGACGACGGCGGCCAGTGCGTCCTGCATCTCCGTGCGCCGAGCGCCGATGCGCGGGCGGTTCCCGACGACCTGCACGGTCACGGACACGGGTGCGAGTCCGGCCTCGGCGAGCAGCGACACCGCACCCCGCACGAAGACGCCTCCGGCGGCTCCGGCGTACCGCGGGTCGGCGGTGCCGAAGCGGCCGCCGATGTCGCCCAGGCCGCCGGCGGAGAGCAGGGCGTCGCACACGGCGTGCGCCACCGCGTCGCCGTCGCTGTGCCCCGAGAGGCCGGGTTCGCCCGGGAAGTCGAGCAGCCCGACGCGGCACGGTGACCCCGCGTCGAACGCGTGCACGTCGACCCCGAGGCCGATCCGCACGGCGGGGCCGTCGGCGCCGTTCCGTGCCCGGACGATCGACTCGGCCCGGCCGAGGTCCCAGCGGGTGGTGACCTTGAACGCGTCCGCGTCGCCCGGGACGGACCGGACCGTGCGTCCGGCCGCCTGGAACACCCCGGCGTCGTCGGTCTCGGACCGCGCCGAGACCGCGTACGCCCGCCGGAGCGCCGCGAGCGGGAAGCCCTGCGGGGTCTGGACACCGACGAGCGCCGAGCGGTCGACGGTCTCGCGCACGACGTCTCCGTCGACGCGCTTCACGGTGTCCACGACCGGCAGCGCGGGGACGACGCCGTCACCCGACGTCTCCACGGCGTCGAACACGCGCTCGAACTGCGACGCGGGCGTCAGGCAGCGTGCGGCGTCGTGCACCAGCACGACGTCGACGGAGTCGGGCAGCGCTGCCAGGCCGGCCTGGACCGACGCGTGGCGATCCGTGCCTCCCGGGACGACCGCCGTGTACGGCACCGCGGCCCCGGCGGCCGTGGCGACCACCTGACGGCACTCGTCGAGCCGGTCCGCAGGGGCGACCACCACGACCAGGGTCGGCAGCGCCAGGGTGAAGAGCGGCTCGAGGGCACGGGCGAGCATGAGCGAGCCGGCGACCGGCACGAACGCCTTCGCCGTGCCGATGCCCAGTCGCGTCCCGGACCCGGCCGCGACGACGACGACCGCCCTGCTCACCCCGGAGGGGAGCAGAGCGGTCGTCGTGGTGTCCAGTGGTCCGGACGCGCTAGGAGGCGAGGACCTCGTCGAGGACGGTCGATGCCTTGTCCTCGTCGGTCTTCTCGGCCAGCGCGAGCTCGGAGATCAGGATCTGCCGGGCCTTCGCGAGCATGCGCTTCTCGCCCGCGGAGAGCCCGCGGTCCTGGTCGCGACGCCAGAGGTCGCGGACGACCTCGGAGACCTTGATCACGTCGCCGGAGGCGAGCTTCTCGAGGTTCGCCTTGTACCGGCGCGACCAGTTGGTGGGTTCCTCGGTGAACGGTGCGCGGAGGACCTCGAACACCTTGTCGAGCCCTTCCTTGCCGATCACGTCGCGCACGCCGACCAGGTCGACGTTGTCCGCCGGGACCTCGATCGTCAGGTCACCCTGCGTCACACGCAGCTTCAGGTAGACCTTTTCCTCGCCCTTGATGACGCGCGTCTTCACTTCAGAGATGGTTGCCGCCCCGTGATGGGGGTAGACCACGGTCTCGCCGACCTCGAATTGCATGTATCAGGCTCCGTTCCGAGACGCCCAGTTTACCACAAGGGGTGTTCGGGTAAGGGGCCGCTGGGCACTCGCCCTCCCAGGTGATCGCTAGGATGGGGTCGGACCGTCCGGTCCCCAAACGTGATCTTCCGGAGGATTCTCTTGCGAGCTCGGGTACTCGTGTCCGTCGCCGTTGCGGCAACCATCGCGCTCGGCGCCACCGGCTGCGAGTTCGTCTCGCCGGTCGGCACGGCGGAGATCCAGCAGGTCACCGACGGCGTCAACGGCCGCACGGGCTCGATCGACATCCGGAACGCGCTGCTCATCTCGGACGACGGCGAGCAGGCCCGGTTCATCGGCACGCTCGTGAACAGCTCCGACTCGGACGACGCCACGCTCTCGATCGAGGTCGGTGGCGACACCCAGACCGTCGACGTGCCCGCGAACTCCCGCGTCGACCTGGCCGCCCCGAGCGCCGCGTCGACGCCGACCCCGACGCGCGGCGCCGAGACGAACGGCGACCGCACCCAGGGCACGACCCCGGCCGCCGGCGACGACGTCGTGTTCGAGCAGGCCGACGTCACGCCGGGCTCGCTCGTCAAGGTCTACTTCTCGTACTCGGGCTCCGAGGGCGTCTCGCTCAACGTGCCGGTCCTGACCACCTCGCAGGAGGAGTACACGACGCTCGCCCCGACGCCCGCGGCGTCCGAGACCCCCAGCGGCGAGACGACCACCGGCGAGGCCACCGGCGAGGCGACCGGCGACGCGACGGACACCCCGATCAACCCGTAGCGCGCAGCGCGCAGCGCACGACGCAACCGCCTGGAGGCGCGGCGCCGGTCCCCGAGACCGGCACCGCGCCTCCGGTGCGTTGCGGCTACGCCTCGATGCGGTATCCGAGGCCGCGGACCGTGACGAGGATCTCCGGCGCACTCGGCACCCGCTCGATCTTCGACCGGAGCCGCTTGATGTGCACGTCGAGGGTCTTGGTGTCCCCGAAGTAGTCGGAGCCCCACACCCGGTCGATGAGCTGCCCGCGCGTGAGCACCCGACCGGCGTTGCGGAGGAGCAGCTCCAGGAGCTCGAACTCCTTGAGGGGCATCGGCGTCTCGGAACCGTCGACCGACACCGTGTGGCGCTCCACGTCCATCCGGATGCCGCCGACCTGGAGGATGCCGGAGTCGCCCGGGTCGTCCTCGGTCCGACGACGGAGCACGGCTCGGATGCGCGCGAGGAGTTCCCGGGTCGAGTACGGCTTCGTCACGTAGTCGTCGGCGCCGAGTTCGAGCCCGACCACGATGTCCACCTCGGAGTCCTTCGCCGTGAGCATGATGATCGGCGCGTTCGACCGGGTCCGGATCTGCCGGCAGACCTCGGTGCCGGACAGCCCCGGCAGCATGAGGTCGAGCAGCACGAGGTCGGGGTTCTCCGCGTCGAACTTCGACAGCGCCGTCACGCCGTCGGCAGCGACGGAGGTCTCGTACCCCTCGCGCTGCAGCAGGAACTCCAGGGGCTCGCTCAGGGCCGGCTCGTCGTCGACGATGAGGATCTTGGTCACGATGGCTGCTCTTCCAGTTGCTCTTCGAGTGCGGTGGTCAGGTCGGTGTCCGCCTCGGGCAGGCGGATGGTGAAGGTCGAGCCCTTGCCGGGCTGCGACCACACGCGCACGTCGCCGCCGTGGTTGCCGACGACGTGCTTGACGATGGCGAGCCCGAGGCCGGTACCGCCGGTGGCCCGCGACCGGGCGGGGTCCACGCGGTAGAACCGTTCGAACACGCGGTCGAGGTCGGCCTCCGGGATGCCGACGCCCTGGTCGGTGACGGCGATCTCCACGAAGCCCTTCGTGCTGCGGACGCCCACGCCGACACGGGTGCCGTCCGGCGAGTACTTCACGGCGTTGGCGATGAGGTTCGACACCGCCACCTGCAGCAGGCCCGGGTCGCCCATCACCATGAGCTTCGTCTTCTTCGCGCGGACGATGTCGATGTCGCGGGCGCTGGCGACGACCTCGTTGGCGTCGACGGCGGCCTGCACGATGCGGTCGATCGACGTCTCCTCGCTGGACTCGAGCGCGTCGACGGACTGCAGACGGGACAGCTCGATGATGTCCTTCGTGAGCGCCCCGAGCCGCTCCGACTCGGTGACGAGCTGGGCGGCGAACTTCCGGACGTGCTCGGGCGAGTCCGCCGCGGCCACGAGCGTCTCGGACAGCAGGCCGATCGCGCCGATCGGGGTCTTCAGCTCGTGGGAGATGTTCGCGACGAAGTCCCGCCGGACCTCGTCGATGCGCCGGCTCTCGGTGAGGTCGTCCGCGGTGACGAGGACGTACCGGTTGCCGAGCTGCGCGGCCCGGAAGCTCAGGTAGCCGATCAGCTCACCGCGTCGGCCGCGGGGCAACTCCATGTCCTCGGAACCCATCTCCCCGCTCGCGCGTACCCGGTCCACGAGGTCGCGGAGTTCCTTGTGCACGAGCCGTCGGCGCACGACCAGGCCGACCGTGAGCGCCTGCGGCGAGGCGGCCACGACGGTGTTCGAGGGGTCGACGACCACGGCGGGGTTGTGCATCGTGGCGATCACCGCTGCCACACCGTCCGGGAGCGTCCGCTCCGCGACGTCGGCTGCACGCGCCGTGCGCTCGGCGGTGATGATCAGCACCACGACGCCCGCGCCGAACACCCCGCCGAGGAGCATCGACAGTGGCACGAGCCACGCGTTGTCCATGGCGCCAGTGTAGGGATGGTCACGCGCGGTTCGGACACCGTTCACCGCCCTCCCGCGCGGTTCCGGCGCCGTCCGACGAGACGTTCAACCGCACGTCACCGTTCGTTCACCTCGGGTGACGACACTCGTCCGGTACCGCAGAGAGAGGCACTCCCCCATGCGCGAAGTCTTCCAGCAGGAGCTCCAGGACGTCCAGGAGCGACTGACCGAGATCGCCGGGCTCGTCGAGTCCGCCATCACCCGCGCCACCCAGGCGTTCAGCGACTCCGACGTCGCCCTCGCCGAGGAGGTCATCGCGGACGACGCGAAGATCGACGAGGCCGCGAACAGCCTCGACGAGATCGCGATCGACATCCTCGCTCGCCAGGCCCCCGTGGCCCGCGACCTCCGCGTCGTCGTGACCGCGCTCCGGGTCAGCTCCTCGCTCGAGCGCATGGGCGACATGGCCGAGCACATCGCGCAGCTCGCCCGCCAGCGCTTCCCGGAGAAGGTCGTGCCGAAGGGCCTCCGCGGCACGTTCAAGAAGATGGGCGCCCACGACGTCGCCATGGCACAGAAGCTGACGCGCCTGCTCGCGACCGAGGACATCGCGCTCTCGGCCGAGATCCGCGACGAGGACGACGCCGTCGACGAGCTCCACGCGAGCGTCTTCGACTTCGTGCTCGGCGAGACGTGGAAGGGCAACCCGATCGACACGGTCGACGCGACCCTGGCGTCCCGCTACCACGAGCGCTTCGCCGACCACGCGGTCTCGATCGCGAAGAAGGTCGAGTACCTGGCGACGGGCGACTGGGCAGGCGCGTCCTCGGTGACGGTCTCCCCGGCCTGAGTCGGCACTGCACGACGGGAGTC
>NZ_BACW01000328.1:0-6001 GCF_000333315.1 Curtobacterium sp. B8 | reverse complement strand
CTTCACGAAGTCGCTCAGCTCGACGCCGGAGGCCAGGGTGTCCTGCACGACGCCGTCGACGCCGTGCTCGATGTTCACCGTGATGCCGGGCTCGGCGCCGATGAACTGCAGTGCGAGCTGCGCGTCCTCCTCGTCGGCCTGCACCCGGTACGGCATCCGCACGGTGGTGAACGTCGCGTCGTGCCCGTCGGCACGCAGGGACTCGACGGCGAGCTGCGTGAGCTTGCCGGCGAGGGTGGAGTCCTGTCCGCCGCTGATCGCGAGGAGGTAGCCCTTCGCGCCGGTGGTCAGCAGGTAGTCGCGCAGGAACCCGACCCGGCGGTCGATCTCCTGCTGCGGGTCGATGGTCGGCTGGACGTCGAGGTCCGCCGCGATTTCTGCTTGGAGTTCACGCACGCTGCCAGTATCCCCCCGGACCGCCCTCAGCGGACAGGGGTCGTCCGGCCGGGGTGGATGGTGTTCTCGTGGTCGGCGCCGATCGCGCACGTGCACACGACCGACAGGGTCTCGGACGGCTCGCGTGTCAGTCGGAAGCGTTCGACGTGGGGCGGCCCGACGTGGCGGTCGAGCGGGTGGGTGTCGTGGTCGTGCACGGTGCTCCTCACGGGTGCGGTTCGATGGTGCGACGAGGTGGCCGACGACGAGGCCGGGGTCGTGTCGTGGTGCCGGCCGGACCGCCGTGCCGGGGCGTCGGCCGGACCGGCGTGCCGGCGTGCGGGGGCGCAGGGCGGACCGGAGTTCCGGGGCGGTGCGCCGGTGCGGCGGTGACGTGGTCACCGCCGCACCGTCGCGGGCGTGGTGACGATGCACGCCCCGCCACACCGGTGTGGGAGGCGGCGACCCGAACACGCCGCCTCCCGGGAGGGCGTGGGTGCCGGTCCCCCGACCGGCACCCACGCGGGTCGGACGTCGGTCAGGCCGTGTGGCGCAGCCGGCGTGCGAGGAGCGTGCCGCCGCCCGCGGCGAGCAGCAGGCCGGCGATCACCATGATCGGCAGGAGCTCCGCGCCGGTGTAGGCGAGCGATCCACCGGGACCGGTACCCGCACCGCCGCCGGTGCCGGGGCCGCCGGCGCCGCCGTCACCGGGGCCGCCCGGGGTGCCCGGGGTGCCAGGGTCGGTCGGGTCGGTCGGGTCCGTCGGGTCCGTCGGGTCGACCAGGGCTGCGGCGACCACGAAGGTCACCGAGTCCGGGTCGCTGGTGAGCCCGCCGATGGTCTCCACCGCGACGGCCTCGTGGTCACCGACGGCGACGTCCGGGAACGTCACGGTCCACGTGCCGTCCTCGTCCGTGACCGTCGACTGCGTGCCCGCGTCATCGCCGTCGAGCGTGACGTCGACGTCCGAGCCGGGCTCCGCGGTGCCCGTCACCGGGACGTCCGTGGTGTCGTCGGCGGTCGGGACGGTGGTGGAGCTGCCGTCCTCGGGGTCCGTGATGGCGATCCCGGCGAACGGGTCGGCCTGGACGGTCGCGGTCGCGATGTCCACCGTCGCCGCGTCCAGGGCGGGGAGGAGCGCGATGCGCACCGCGCGCACCGTGGTGGCGCCGGTCGCGTCGCCGTCCGGGTCGCTGAACGCCGGGGCGGTCTGCGAGTTGATCGTGATCGCCACGAGCTGGTTCAGCGCGTCGAGCAGCGGGTCCAGTGCGGTGACGACGTCCTCGAGCGTGGTGAGGAGCGTGGCGACCGTGTCGGACACGAAGTCCTCGGGGACCGCACCGCCGACCACCGTGGTGATCGCCGGGAGCACCCCGTCCGTCACGACCGCGTCCAGGGCGGCCGTGAGACCGAGCGTGTCCAGGGCCTCGAGCGCGCCGGTCCCGGTGATCGCGACCTCGGGGTCGGTCGTCGACGTCCCGAGCAGCGCGCCGACCGTGGTGTCCACGGTGATGTCGAGCCCGGCAGTCGCGAGGACGACCGTCGCGTCGGTGCTGATGTCCACGGAGACCGTCGCCGCGTCGAGGGCGTCGGTCAGCGCGGTCGTCAGCAGGGCGGGCACCTGGTTCGTCAGGATGTCCGCGATCGACGCCTCGATCTGCGCGTTGATCGTCTCGCTGGCGAGGAGGCGCGTGTTCGGCGCGAGGTCGTTCAGCGTGTAGAGGTCGGCGAGGTCGATCGTGACCGTCCCGGTCGAGAGGTCGATCGTGACCGCGCCGGAGGTGAGCGGGGCCGCGGTGACCGAGGACACCGCCTGTGCGAGGTCGACGTCCGCCGTGACGGTGGCCGTCGTGTCGCCGACCGTGATCCCGGGGACGATGCCCAGCGCGTCGGCGAGGTCGTCGGCGACCGCGCCCGTGAGGCCGGCCGTCACACCGTCGGCGCTCAGCGCGGCTTCGAGTGTGGTGCTCGAGGCGTCCAGGGCCGTGTCGAGCTGACCGACGAGCGCGGCGACCGCGGGGCTCACCACGGACACGTCCGCGCTTGCCACCTGGTAGTCGGTGGTGACGTCGGCGCGGTCGAAGGTGCGGGTCGCCTCGGCCCGGGCGGACAGTGCGCCGAGGTCGACCGAGGCGTCGCTGACGACACCGTCGAGGTCGAGCCCGTCGATCAGCGGCGTGAGGTCCACGCTCGCACCGGTGCCCGGCGCGCCGACCTGGATCGCACCGTCGCCGGTGATCGCTCCGGCGGATGCGACGGCGTCGGTCGTGGAGGTCGCGGAGTACTGCCCGGCGACCCCCACGTCCACGAGGCCGTTGGACCCGAGCAGCTGGATGCCGTTCGGCGCGTTCACACCGATGCCGTTCAGGACGGTGAGGTCGAGCGGGTTCGACCCGCCGTCGGCCGGGCCGCCGGGAGCGGTCGCCGCGTAGGACCCGGCGAGCGCCGCGATCGTGTCGAGGTCGACGGTGCCGCTGCCCGCGAGCAGTCGGCCCTCGGCCTGGGTGGCGTCGGTGGCGGCGGCGTTCGCGGGGAGCGCCGCACCGCCGATGATGACCGCGGCCACGGTGGCCGTGGCGCCCGCGCGCAGCGCGAAGCGTGTTGCTGTGGATGGCATTGTGCCTCTTCCTCCGGCGGATCCCTCCGCCGCTGATCCATCCCCGGTCGGTTGGTCCGGGGATCCGACGAGACCGCTGGTTGGGCGGTCCCGGAGTCACGTGTGCGCGTCGAGCTGCGCGCGGACGGGCTACCGGAAGGCGTCACCCCCGTGGACGGGGAGCGGGATGCCGGCGCTCACGCTGGAGCGCGCGCTGTGCGCGGTCGCGGAGTCGTTCCGGTCCATCCCTGATCCCCCTCGGGTGAGCACGGCGACGCCGTCGTGCTGAGGACTGAGCGCGGGTGGTTGGTCCGCGTTCCTGAACAACCTACAAGGCATCACCGTGCACCTGGCGATACCCCCGTTCGGGGGCCGCGGGTGAACGGTGCGGGATCGACGACGGCCGTCGCGCGTCGTCGAGCCGGCGACCCGACCACCGGACGGGAGGCTCGGGACGGCGCCGCCAGGAGCCTCCCGTCGGACGGTGCGCGCGTGGGCGCGGGGTGCTGCGTGATCGGTTGCGCGGTCTGCGGTGCGCCCGGCGCTCAGCGCAGCGGCGGCTGGGTCGCGACCGAGACGCCGACCGCGGACGCGACGGTCCGGACGACCTGGTGGAGCTCCTCGCCGCGCAGGTGCTTCGGGAACCCGAACACGACCCGGTAGGCGGGGACGTCGAAGGACACCGGCGCGTTCGGGTCGCCCGCGAGCACCCGGACCGCGTCCACGCGGCCGAACGCGTACCGACCGACGGCCTTCGCGTCCCCGCTCGCCACCGAGACGAGCGCGGGACGCGGGATGCCGAGCAGGAGCGTCGGCGTGGACCCACCGGAGTAGAGCCCGATGCCGTTGCCGTCCGCGACGAGCGTGGCGTACCCGCGCCGGGGCACCGCCGTCTGCGGCAGCCCGAGCGCGCCGGCCGCCCATGCGATCTGCTTGCCGAGGTCCCTGCTCAGGAGCACCGGGACGAGGTGCGCTCCCGGGTGCCGGGCGGCCAGGGCCTGCTCACGACGCCGGGTGTGTGCGTGGTAGCCGAGGTTGACCAACTCGACGATCACGAAGGCGAGTGCTGCGAACCCGAGCAGGCTCAGCACGATGCCCTCGGTGCTCATCCCCTCCTCGTGCTCCCGGTACGCCAGGAAGCCGAAGCGCAACACCAGGTAGCCCACCAGGACGACCACACCGATCGCGCCCCCACGGCGCCGTCCGTTGTTCCCCATCGGGCCAGACTAGGGCGATCGCGAACCCGGTCCCGGGTTGCTGCACGGTCCCTCAGTCACGGCGGACCCGGAGCCCGTCGAGGAGCACACGCACCATCGGGTTCGGCGCGCCGTCGGCCGCGGGCACTCGGTGGCTGAGGTCGCCGATCGCCTGCAGGAGCTCGACCGCGTCGACGTCGCTGCGGACCTCCCCCGTGGCGATCGCCGCGTCGAGGAGCTCCCGCACCACGTGCCCGAGCCGGTCGACGAAGTACCCCGGCAGGGCGTCGAACGCCGCATCGCCGGAGTGCAGCGCTGCCGAGAGCCCCTGCTTCGTCGCCACGAACCGTGTGAACCGGGCGACCCAGCGGTCGAGGGCCTCCCCCGGCGGGTACTCGGCGCGCAGCCGGTCGGCCTCGGCGGCCGTGTCGTCGATCTCCGAGGTGAAGACCGCAGCGACGAGGTCCGCGCGCTGCGGGAAGTGCCGGTAGAGCGTGCCGACGCCGACGCCGGCCTCGGCGGCGACCTCTCGCACGGGAGCGTCGACGCCGGAGCGGGCGAACACCGTGCGGGCAGCGTGCAGGATCGCGTCCACGTTCTGGCGGGCGTCGGCCCGGAGGCGTCGCGGTTCGACGGTCGGCACTGCACACCCCTTGCGTAAGCGGAACAACGTTCCGTACAGTCCTCAACAGCGGAACAACGTTCCGGATACGAGACTACAGGAGACGGCCATGCAGTACCGCACACTCGGGCGCACCGGCATCACGGTGACGCCCTACGCACTCGGCGCCATGATGCTGGGCCGGTTCGGCAACCCCGACCGGAGCGAGGGCGTCCGGATCATCCACCGGGCACTCGACGCCGGCATCAACGTCATCGACACCGCGGACCGCTACGGCGACTCCGAGGAGGTCGTCGGCGAAGCACTCGCCGGACGACGCGACCAGGTCGTGCTCGCCACGAAGTTCCACGGGCCGGTGGACGACGACGTGAACCACCGCGGAGCCTCGCGCCGGTGGATCGTCCAGGCCGTCGAGCGGTCACTCCGGAACCTCCGCACCGACCACATCGACCTCTACCAGCTGCACCGCCCCGACCCGGCGACGGACATCGACGAGACCCTCTCGGCGCTCACCGACCTCGTCCGGCAGGGCAAGGTCCGCGCGATCGGCAGCTCGTCGATGCGCGGATCCGAGATCGTCGAAGCACAGTGGACGTCCGACCGACGCGGGTTCGAGCGGTTCCGCACCGAGCAGCCGAACTACTCGATCCTCGATCGCGAGATCGAGCGCGAGGTCCTCCCCGTCGCCCAGCGGTACGGCATGGGGACGCTCGTCTACAGCCCCCTCGCGGGCGGCTCGCTCACCGGGCGGTACCGTGCCGGGCAGGCGAACGACGAGTTCCGCGCGGGCACCGGCATGCGGCACTTCCGCGATGAACGACGACTGGCCGCGATCGAGCAGCTGATCGCCTTGGCCGACGAGACCGGCATCCGGCTGACGCACCTGGCGATGGCGTTCACGATCGCGCACCCGGGGGTGACGTCGGCGATCGCCGGGCCCCGCACGATGGAGCAGCTCGAGGACACCCTGGCCGGGATGGACGTGGTGCTCTCCGACGAGGTGCTCGACCGGATCGACGCGATCGTCCCGCCGGGCGAGAGCATCGGCGCGATGGACATGGTGTACCGCGGGCCCGAGGTCGGTTCCCCTGCGATGCGCCGTCGGCCCGAGGCCGAGCGAGCCGCCGCCTGACACTGACCCTGGTGCTGGTGGTGCCCCTGGAGGGACTCGAACCCCCAACCGTTTCCTTAGGACGGAACTGCTCTTCCATG
>NZ_BACW01000329.1:0-9346 GCF_000333315.1 Curtobacterium sp. B8 | reverse complement strand
CGAGCGAGATCGTGTCCCGCACACCGGTCGCGCTGACCACGAGGTCGGCGTCGCGGACGGCGTCGACCAGCGGTGCGACGGCGTGGCCCGCGAAGACGGCCTGCAGCGAGCGGACCGGGTCGGTCTCGGCGACCACGACCCCGAAGCCGAGCGCGCGGAGGACCATCGCGACCCCCTCGCCGACCGGACCGAACCCGGCGACGACGGCCGTGCCTCCCGGGCGGACCCGGTGCGCGCCGGACGCGAGCCGGTCGACCAGGTCGAGCGTCGCGAACACGGTGGACTGTCCGGTGCCGTACCGGTTGTCGAAGAAGGTCTTGGTGCGGGCGTCGTTCACGGCGACGACCGGGATCCCGAGGGTGCCGCGCTCGGCCATCGCGCGCAGGGGTCGGAGGCCGCTCGTGGTCTCCTCCGCGGCTCCGAGCATCGTCGGGAGGAGGTCCGGGCGCTCCTGGTGCACGAGCCGGATGACGTGCGCGCCGTCGTCGAGGACGATGTGCGGCGCCGTGTCGAGCATCGCCAGCGCGAGCTCCTTCTGCTCCGCGAGGGTCACGCCCGCGCGGGCGAAGACCCGCAGGCCGGCAGTGCGCAGGACATCGGCGACGGCGTCGTCGGTCTCGTCGCCGTGGGCGTAGACGACGACCTCGGCCCCGGCGTCGCGGAGCAGCAGGGCGAGCACCGCGGTCTTCGGCTCGAGCACCATGGCGACCGCGATCCGGCTGCCGCGGAGGAGCCCGCCGGCCCCGAGCTCGCCGGCGACCGAGCGGCACACGGGCATCCAGCGGCGTGCCCAGCGGACGCGGGCCTCGGCGGCGGGATCGGTCTCCGGGTCGCGCCCGGTCGACACCAGGTGCACGTCGTCGGACAGCAGCGGACCCCGAGCACGCCGGGCCGGACGGGGGCGACCGGCCCGAAGGCGTCCTCGTCGACGGCGGGGACGTGGCGGCCGGCTTCGACCACGACGAGCGCGGCCCCGCGGGGTCGGTCGGCCTCGCGTTCGATCGCGGGCGTGGTCTCGGCCGGGTCGCCGAGGCCCCAGAGGTGGTCGACGGGTTCCTGTTCTCCCCCCGGCCGGGCGCCGAGACCGGTCACCAGGGCGTGGAGCACGGCGACGTCGGCTGGGTCCCCTCCCACGATGCGGAACCGGCGTGCGGCGACGAGCAGGTTCGTGGCGCGGCGAAGCGACGGACCGCGGCGGAGGCCCAGGCGGCCCGGGCGGGGTCGGGTCGCTGCGGCATGGGGACATCGTAGAGCGCGGGGGCGACGGGCCGGTGCTGCGTCCGGGTCGGTGCCGGGGGGGGGGGGGCGGGTCAGTGCGCGTGCGGAGGTGGCGTCCGCTCCCAGGTGGAACTGTCGGTACCGGCGTCGTCCACGCCGACGAGCCATGCGGGTGGCGCGACGCGCTGCGGATCGGCCTCCACGGCAGCGGCAAGCGCCCGGTCGGTCCGCCGGTGCCCCACGAGGACCCTCACGAACACGGAAACCCCGATCGCGGTCACCACGGCGAGGCCCACAACGTAAAGGGTCGTCAAAAGCGTCGCGACGTCCGCGGGCACAAACTGCCCACGCGCGGCGGAAAAGGGCGTCCCGGTGAACACGAAGGCGAGCAGCGTCCCCAACGTCGAGTTGCTGTCCCAGAGGCCGTGCAGGAGCGACACCCCGACGTAGGCCACGAGCACCGTCCACGACCAGCGCAGCCGCACCCCGCCGCGTGCGGCACCGAACAGGACCGCCCCGAGGATCGCCGTCCAGAGCACGTGCCCGACCGGGGAGAGGATCGCCCGCACCACCTCGGTCTGGAGCAGCGAGACGAGGTCGATGCCCCGCGAGGTGATCGCCGCGTTGAAGGCGTAGCCGGCGGACTCGAACGCCGCGAAGCCCGCACCGACCGTGGCGCCGAGGAGTGCACCCTGCCGTGCCGACTTCGGCCGGACCCGCCAGGCGACGACGACGAGCAGCACGCCCTTGACGAACTCCTCGACGAAGCCGACCGCGATGTACAGCAGCGCGTCCTGCCGCAGGTTCGCCTCGAGCAGCGAGGCGCCGAGCACGCCGAGGATGCCGCCGACGAAGAACGCCGTGACGAGCTGCATCGTGCTGATCGTGCCGGTCACGCGCTCGATCACGAAGAGGACGACGGTGAAGGGGACGAGGAAGCTCCCGAGCAGGATGATCGTCGGGACGAGGTTCGTGTTCTGCGTCACCACGGTCACGACGATCGTGACGACCCAGAGGAGGAACCCGGAGAGCAGCGTCTTCCACCACCACCCGTGACGGTGGTGGGGGTGGACCGCGGCGACGTGGAGGCTCATGCTCCGATGGTGCTCCGCCCGGCCCGGTGCGGCTCGGGAATGTACGGGAGGCGCCCGGCGTCGTACCCCGCATGGCTGAGACGACGTTCGACAAGGTGACCATGTTCGGCGCTGACTGGTGCCGCGACTGCCGGCGCTCGAAGGCGCTGCTCGACGGGCTCGGGATCGACTACGACTACGTCGACGTCGAGGCGGACCTGTCGGCGGCCGACCGTGCCGAGGCGATCAGCGGACGGAAGAACATCCCCGTGGTCGTGCTCCCGAACGGGAAGCACTTCGTGGAGCCGTCCGACGCGGAGCTGCGCGGCGAGCTGGAGGCCTCCGGGATCGTCTGAGCCGGGCGTCCGGCGGGCTGATCGGCGTTCCTGGGAGCGCGCTGATCCACCGGGGTGTTGTGTCTGGTGCTGAATCCACCTCGGTACCCCACCGAGCGGGACGAACCCCACACAAGGAGGCACATCGTGCTCGGTCTCATCATCAGCCTGATCGTCATCGGACTCATCGCCGGCGCGGTCGCGCGTCTGGTCATCCCCGGCAAGCAGAACATCGGCATCCTCATGACGATCATCCTCGGCATCGTCGGGTCGTTCGTCGGGGGCTTCCTCGGCTACCTGATCTTCAACCACGACGCCTCGGGTGGCTTCTTCCAGCCGGCCGGCATCATCGGGTCGATCATCGGCGCCATCATCGTGCTCTTCATCTACACGCGGTTCGCCGGTCGGGGCGCCCGCACCCGCTAGGGGCACCAGCGAGCAACACACACGGGAGGCACGGTGCGCGTCGGACGCGCACCGTGCCTCCCGTCCGTGTCGGGCTGGTGACCCCCTGGCCCACGGGTCACCCCGCGGCCAGCCTGCCCATCTCGGACACCACGGTGCGCAGCCGCTCGGCGAGGTCCTCCCGCGACGTCACCGCGAACCGGTGCGCGACCTCGATCATCGCCGCCATCACGAGCGTGACCGCGGTCCGCGCGCGCCCGTCGTCCGCGCGCTCCGTCGCCGCCGCCACGATCTCGACCCGGGCGTCCGCCATCCACTGGAGCATCGTCGGGACCATCTCCGGCCGGGCCTCCACGAGGGCCTTCATGCGCCGGCGGTCCTCCGGCAGGGTCACGGTGCTGGCGACGAGCTCGCACAGGTCCGCGACGAGGGGACCCCGAGCGGCGGTGAAGGCCGCGCGGGCGTCGGCCGGGACGGTCGTGGCGGGCAGGCCCAGCGCCGCGTGACCCTTCGACGGGAAGTAGTTGAAGAACGTGCGGGACGAGACGCCCGCCGCCCCGCAGATCTCCTCGACGGTGACGCCGGCCAGCCCGTGCGCGGTGACGAGGTCGAGCGCGGCGCCGTGGATCGCGGCGCGCGTCTGCTGCTTCTTCCGCTCGCGGAGCCCGCACTCGGGTCCGGCGACGACGGGGCCGGGGCCGCCCGCGGGAGTGCGGGCGGCTCCGGTCGGCTCAGTCGCCCGAACGGCCGTGCTGACCACGGATCGACCCGTTGTTCGGAGCGGTCCGCGAGCCCATTGTGTCCGCGGCAGCGACCGCCTGAGCTCGAGGTCGTCCGCGGTGCCCGCCGTGTCGGCCTGCTCCTGGAGCGCCGAGCTCTTCCGGAGCGGCGGCGCCTGAAGAACCAGCTGAGGACGAAGGCGAGGAGGATCACCGCGAAGCCCACCCAGTAGACGGTCACGGCCGACGTGTTGAACCCGGTCATGAACGGCCGCGTGAGGG
The DNA here is from genome assembly GCF_000333315.1 of Curtobacterium sp. B8. Lineage (NCBI taxonomy): Bacteria > Bacillati > Actinomycetota > Actinomycetes > Micrococcales > Microbacteriaceae > Curtobacterium > Curtobacterium sp. B8. The sequence continues at coordinate 5,314 of NZ_BACW01000329.1, read as the reverse complement.
CTGCGTCCGCGCCGTTGAGGTACGAGGTGTCGCTCGTCTCGGAGCTGCTGCTCGAGCTGTTCGCGTCCGCCCGGTCCTCGATCGTGCTGGAGAGCTTCGGGGTGAGCTGGTCGACCCAGTACGAGCGCTGGGCGGCGTTCGACCAGTCGACGGAGACGGTGCCGTCCTGGACGGTGGCGTGCGCCTCGTCCGCGACGGCGGCGAGGGCCTGCTGCTCGGCGGCGGGGGTGGCCGCGGCGACCTGCTGGTCGATGACCTGCTGCGCTGCGGCGGCGGGTACCGCGCCCGCGGCGACCTGCTGCTGGACGGCGGCGGTCACCTGCTTCGTGACCGCGGCGTCGGCGGCGCCCTTCGCGTCGGAGGACGCCGTGTCCAACTGCTGCTGCACGGACTTCTGGACCGGCTCGATGATCGGGTTCCAGATCTGGTCCATGACGCCCTGGTTCGCCTTCGCCGACGCGACGGTCGGGTTCAGCGCGGCGTCGAGCGCGGACGACAGGTTCGCCTTGTCCGCGGTGGCCTGCAGGATGTTCGTCGGCATGATCGAGAACAGCACGGAGAGCAGCACCGCGGTGCCGAGTGTGCCGCCGATCTGGCGGAAGAACGTGGCCGACGACGTCGCCACACCCATGTCCCGGGGCTGCACCGAGTTCTGCGACGCCAGGGTGATGCTCTGCATGAGCTGACCGAGGCCGAGCCCGATGAGGAACATGCCGATCATGAGGAACCAGAGCGGCTTGTCGATCGTCATGAACGTCAGGACGACGTACCCGAGGGAGACCAGCGCGGTGCCGATCACCGGGAAGATCCGGTACTTGCCGGTGCGGGCGACGATCTGCCCCGAGGCGATCGACGCGATCATCAGACCGCCGATCATCGGGAGCGTGGCGAAGCCGGACTCGGTGGGGGTCAGCCCGGTGACGATCTGCAGGTAGAGCGGAATGGTCAGCATGGCGCCGAACATCGCGAAGCCGACGAGGAAGCCCAGGCCGGTGGCCATCGAGAAGACGCCGGAGCGGAACAGCTTCAGCGGGATGATCGCGTCGTCCTTCATGAGCGACTCGATCACCAGGAACGCGACGAGTCCGATGCCGCCGAGCACGTAGCACGCGATGGCGCCGACCGAGCCCCAGCCCCAGGTGCGGCCCTGCTCGGCAACGAGGAGCAGCGGCACGAGGGTGACGATCACCGACGTGGCGCCCCACCAGTCGATGCGCGGCTTCGCCGTGGCGTCGCCGAACTTCGGCAGGTGCAGGAACGCGATCACCATGATCAGCGCGCCGACGCCGATCGGCACGTTCACGAGGAAGACCCAGCGCCAGCCGGTGATCCACAGGATCTGGTCCGCGCCCGAGAACAGGCCGCCGATGAGCGGGCCGATCACGGAGGAGATGCCGAACACGGCGAGGAAGTACCCCTGGTACTTCGCGCGCTCGCGGGGGGCGAGGATGTCGCCCATGATCGCGAGCGGGAGGGACATGAGCGCCCCGGCGCCGATGCCCTGGAACGCGCGGAAGGCGGCGAGCATGATCATCGACGTCGAGAGGGTGGACAGCAGTGACCCGAGGATGAACACCGCGATGCCGAAGATGTAGAGCGGCCGCCGACCGAACACGTCGGAGAGCTTGCCGTAGATCGGCGTCGAGATGGTCGACGCGATGAGGTACGCGGTGGTCACCCAGGCCTGCTGGTCGAGCCCGTGCAGGTCGTCACCGATGGTGCGGATCGCCGTGCCGACGATCGTCTGGTCGAGCGACGACAGGAACATGCCCGCCATCAGGCCGTAGATGACGAGGAGGATCTGCCGGTGCGACATGATCGGCTTCGCCGGCGCAGACGCCGACGCGACCTGCCGCCCGCGCTGCACCTCGACCGGTGCGGTGGCAGTGGACATGCGGTTCCCAACTCTCAAACTTGCAGACCACGCAACTTTACACCCTCGGCACCTTTGCTACCAATGCATGTTTGCCATCATGCACCGTCTGTGTACGGCTTCTCAGCTAGCGTGACGGCATGGGGCGGATGACCTGGCACGAGATCCCGAGCAGCCTGCGCGCGCGGATCGAGGACGCACTCGGCGCTCCGGTCGTGCAGACCGAGAGCCAGGCGTCCGGGTGGTCTCCCGGCAGCGCCGACCGTGTCGTCACCACCGACCGGCGTCGCGCGTTCGTGAAGGCCCTCGCTCGGTCGCGGAACGGCGACGGCATCGACCTGCACCGTCGAGAGGCGCGCGTGGTGGGCGCGATCCCGCCGGGTGTGCGGTCCCCCGGGCTCGTCGCCGTGTTCGACGAGGTGCACGACGGCGACGAATGGGTGGCGCTCGTCCTCGACGACGTCGACGGCCACCACCCCGGAGCCGACCGGGACGGGCGCGACACCACGGCGGTGCTCGACGCGCTCGCCACCCTGCCACGTGCGACGGGCGTACTCGCGTCCCTCCCCCGGATGACGGACGAACTCGGCGACGAGTTCGGCGCGTGGGACCGGATGCTCGCATCCGGCCTGCCGAGCGTCGTCCCGTCCGCCGTCGCGTCCGCCGCGGAGCGGCTCGCGGACGCCGCCCGCGGGGCCGTCGCCCTCGTCGACGGGGACCACCTCGTGCACGCCGACTGCCGCGCGGACAACCTGCTGGTCGACCGGTAGCGGCGGGTGTGGATCGTGGACTGGCCGTGGGCGGGCGTCGGTGCGCGCTGGCTGGACCCGCTCACCTACCTCCTCGACGTCCTCGTCCGGGGCGAGGACGACGACGTCGACCACCACCTGCTCACCCACCCGGTGTTCGAGGGCGTCGACGCCGCGGCGGTCGACGCCGTGCTCGCCGCGCTGGCGGGGCTCTTCCTCGAGAGGGCGGCGCGTCCGGCTCCACCGAACATGCCGACGATCCGTGGGTTCCAGCGCCGGGAGGGCGTCGCCGCCGCCGAGTGGGTCCTGCGACGGTGGGCGCAGCACGACGGTGCGGGCGCCGAGGGGGACGACGCACCCAGGGTCGGCGCACCCCGGGGCGTACCGTCCACGCCATGACCGACGAGCACCAGGCCACCCGTCCCGAAGACGATGCCGCACGCCTCGGGCTCGTCGTCGTCGGTGAGGCAGCAGCGCTGCACGCCGGCGACGACGCTTCCCTCGACGCGAGCGAGCAGAACATCCGCGAGACCGTCGACAGCATGGTCGACGAACCGCTGACGGACCGGCAGGAGGAGGTCGTGGAACGCCTCGCCTCCGCCGGGGGCACGCTCACGGCCGGTCTCGGCGGGGCCCTCGCGGCCCGGTCGGACCGGAGCGTGGACGACGTGCTCGCGGGGGCGGCCCGGAGCGTGGTCCAACAGCAGCGCCTGTCGCAGGAGCGCGAAGACGCCGACCACCGGGAGCGCCACCGCGAGGACGCCGACCACCAGCAGCGCGAGGACGCCGGTCACCAGCAGCGCGACCGCTCGGACGACGAGGGGCGCGGCGAGGCCTGAACCCCACCGCGCCCGTCGGCGCGCGGCTCACTCGGCGGCCGCGGTCTCCTGTTCCCGCGCCACGGCCCGTGCTGCGGCCTGACCCGTCGTGGTGCTCTTCACGATGTCGCTCAGCGTGAAGCCGGCGGTCGTGCCGAGCAGCGCGTCGACCTCGCTGAACTGGCTCACCACGCTCTTCGACAGCGACCCGGCACCGTCGGAGGAGACCACGGTCAGCTTGTCGATGTTGCTCATCGGAGCGGCGAGCTCGCGGGCGATGCTCGGCAGCGTCTCGATGGCCTTGACCCGGAGGACGGCCTCGGAGTGCTGCGCCAGCGCGTCGGCCTGGGCCTTCGTCGCGTCGGCCTCCGCCTGACCCTTGGCGCGGATCGCGTCGGCCGCTGCTTCGCCCTCGGCTCGGGAGGCGTCGGCGGCGAGCTTGCGGGCGTCCGCTTCGGCCTTCGCCTCCGCCGCGACGGCCTCGGCGGAGATCCGTCGGGCCTCCGCCTGCGCACGTGCGGTCTCGACCTGGGCACCGGCGGCCGCTTCGGCCTCGAGGCGGGTCTTGCGCGCAGCGGCCTCGGCCACGGCGGTGACCTCCGACTCGAGTTCGGCGCGGCGGAGCTCCGCACGCTTCTGCGCGGTCAGCTGCTCCTGCTCCACGACGCCCTGCGCGGCACGGGCGTGGGCGAGCGGACCGGCGGCGGCGGCCTCGGCCGCGGCGCGGTCGGAGTCGAGCTGGAGCGCTGCCCGTCGGATCGCGAGCGCGTTCTCGGCCTCGGCGATCGCCTGGTCGGCGCGGGCGCGGGCTTCGCGGGCCTCACGGTCGGCCTGCGCCTCCGCGTTCTCGGCCTCGAGCCGCACCCGTGCCCGCTCGGCACGGCCGAGGTCGCTGATGTACTCGTTGCGGTCCGAGATGCCCTTGATCTCGAACGAGTCGACGTCGAGCCCCTGGCTGTGCAGCGCGTCCTTCGCGACGTCGAGCACGGCGACCGTCAGCTGGTCGCGGTTGCGGATGATGGTCGACACGTCGGTGGCACCGATCGAGGCGCGGAGCGAACCCGACAAGACCTCCCGTGCGAAGTCGTCGATCTTCTTCTCCTGGCCGAGGAAGCGCTGCGCCGCGGCCCGGATGGACGCGTCGGCTTCGCCGACCTTGACGAGCGCCACCGCTTCGACGTCGATGGTGACGCCGCGGGAGTCCTGCGCGTTCACGTTGATGTCGATGGCCCGCGAGCTGAGGGACAGCTTCGCGACGCGCTCGAAGAACGGTCGGACGAGCACGCCGGCGCCGAGGACGACCTTGATGCCGGACTCGACGGTCTCGGTGCCGTCGGCGTTCTTCACCTTGCGCGACCGTTTGCCGGTGATGATGAGCGCTTCGTCGGCGCCGGCGTTGCGGTAGACGAGCTTGGCGTAGACGAGCGCGACGACCGCGACGACGACGACGCCCACGATGACCAGCGGGACCGCTCCGAGTGCGAACAGGACTTCCATGGCTCCCCCTCGCGGATCCGCTCGGCGGGTGCCGGACCGAGATTCCGCATGTGTTGTTCTGTCCGCTCAGCCTACTGGTCGGCACCGACGGACGGGAGGCACGGTGCCAGCTGGCACCGCGCCTCCCGTCCGTCACGTGGGCGCGTCTAGCGCGCGTCGACCGTGGCGCGCCACCAGTCGTCGAAGGGGGTCGCCGGTACCGCGCGCTTGTGCGCGGTCGCGCGGTACCGGGACTCGATCGCCTCCGCGACCTCGTCCGGCACGTCGTGCCCCTGCAGGTAGGCGTCGATCTCGGCGTAGGTCAGCCCGAGGTTGGCCTCGTCGGTCTGGCCGGGGAGGTCGTCGAGGAGGTCCGCGGTCGGGGCCTTCTCGTAGAG
>NZ_BACW01000330.1:0-25017 GCF_000333315.1 Curtobacterium sp. B8 | reverse complement strand
TCCCGTCCGTCAGCGCGTCAGCTGCAGGAGACGTCCCGGTCGATCGTGCCCGATCCGTAGGCCACCTCGACCTGGACCATGGCGATCTTGCCGCCGGGCAGCGGGGTACCGGAGCACGCCTTCCGCGCCTTCGTGACGGTGCTCTTGCCGATCGCGATCCAGTTCGAACGGCCGTACAGCGGGCTGTTCGACTTCACTGTTCCGGCGATGGTCCGGAACTGCGAGACGGTCGAGTAGAGGCCGATGGTCCGGACGCCGCCAGCCTTGAGACCCGTGATCATGCCCTGCATCGCCGCACGGTTCTGCGCGGTGTCGGACTGGTACGACAGGCCCGTCTCGACGTCGATCCACCACCGGTACGCAGCCGGTCGTCCGGCACCCCGGATGGTCACGTCGTCGTATGCCCGGGCGTAGCCGTACATGTACGAGCAGGCGAGCGTCAGCTGCTTCTTCCCGCTCTTCGTGGCGCACTTCCCGAACGGGTTGGTCGGCGTCGTTCCCTGGTAGGTGTTCGAGGTCGGCCAGACGGAGGCCTTGAGACCGGGGTTCGCGAACAGCACGTACAGCTGCGTCTTCGGCTGCGTAGATCCCCCGACCGACTGCGACGCCCAGTCGAGCTGCTCGGCCAGGCACGGGTTCGTCTGGTTCCCGAGCGACCCGTTCACTCCGACGATCGCGAACGCCTGGTCGGTCGGCACCTGGCTGTCGCACTGCGGCCAGGAGATGTCGACGCCCAGCGGGGTCACCGCGGCGGAGGCGGTCCCGGTCGGGCCGGCGACGACGAGCCCGGCGGCGACGGCCACCGCGGCCGCGAGCGTCGCCATGAAGCGGCGTGGACGATTCATGTTCTCCCCCTGGTCTGGCCGGTGACGGCCCTCATCGCGCAGCGGTGCGCACGGGGAGTCTAGGGGCACCCGTTGCACGACGCACCACCCCTGTGGAGAACGACGGACGACCCTCGGCGGGTGGCCGCCCGGCAGCAACGACGAAGGGCCACCCGATCAGGTGGCCCTTCGTGTCTGGTGGAGCTAAGGGGATTCGAACCCCTGACCTTCTCATTGCGAACGAGACGCGCTACCAACTGCGCCATAGCCCCAAGGACTCGACAACCCTAGCACCACGGCCCTCGGGAACAGAAATCCTCCGCGCCGGTCCGGGCGTGCCGCACCGACGTCAGACCGCGCGCCGCCGACGCATGATCGCGTCGAGGTCGGCCTGCTGGTAGTCGTCCTCCGCGATGACGCCCATGCCCGCCCACTTGCTCGGCGGAGCGGGCTCGACGGGCGCGGCCGGGACGGACGCCTCGGATACCGACTCGGCGGAAGCGGAAGCGGAAGCAGAAGCGGAAGCAGGTGCGGGCGCCGGTGCACGGAGCCCCAGACGTTCGGCGAGCCGACCCTGGTCGTGCGAGGACAACGACGCGGCGGCCTCCTCGACGTCGGGGCGCATCCGTGAGACGGTCGCGAGCGACGGGTCGGTCTCCCCCGCACGGATGGCCGCTGCCTCCGCGTCGGCCTCGGCCTTCGCCTCGGCGACACGCTCGCGGAGCCGCGCCGCCAGCGTCGCGGACGACTCCGGGCTCGCCTTCGGCGCGGCCGGGCGCTCGACGTAGAGCGGCTTCGGCACGTGGTTCGGGGTCCAGCCCCGGTCGCGCGCGGCCTCCGCCGGTGCGTCGGTGGGGAGCGGCGGCGCCGGGTCGACCCACGCGGTCGTCGGCCGGGAGGCCCGGCTCGCGTCCGGCACGGCGGCTGCGGCACGCGCCTTCCGGGCCTTCGCGACCTGGTGCAGCTGGGCGAGGACGGCCGCGGACCCGCCGGCGGCGACGAGTCCGGCCACGGCGACGAGCCAGAGTGCGGGCGCAGCCACGAGGACCACGAGGGCGACGACCAGCCCGAGCGTGCCGAGCAGCGTCGCGCCGAGTCGGGATCGGCGCATCCGCATCGCGGTGAGTGCCGGGACGCTCGAGGCCCGCTCGAGCACGGGCGCCTGCTCGGCGAGTCGACGCGTGATCTCCCGCTGGCGGGCGGCCTCGTGCGCGCGGACGATCGCGGTGCGCTTGGCCTCCTCGGAGCGGGCGACCCGCTGCGCCTCGGCGAGGGACTTCGCGTTCATCTCGACACGGACCTCCTCCGGCAGCTCGGCGGTCTGCGCGAGGATCCGGAGGGTCTGCTGCAGTCGGATGGCGTTCCGCTCGGTGGCGAGGTACTGCCGTCGCGCCGCCCACGAGGGCATCAGGTAGACGAGCCAGAGCACCGCGGCCAGGAGCAGCACGATGCCGCCGCCCCAGGAGCCGATACCTGCCATGCGCCAACGGTAGGGGCCGCGGAACGCGCGGTCCGTGATTGCCGGACGCGTGTTGCGCGTGTCGTGACCGAATCCGCCGGGGCCGAGCCGTACCTCCAGGCCGACCAGACCGGGCCGTGTACCGGCGGCGACCCGATCAGAGGCGGGGTGTGGTGTGGATCGGCATCGCGGCTTCGTCGCGGGCGGCGAGCGGCACGCTGCCGACACCCGGCGGGACGCGTCCCTGGACCCAGCGCTCGAGGACGCCCTCGCGGACCTCCTCGGCGACGAGCGCGAAGCAGAAGTGGTCGCGCCAGTCACCGTTGATGTGGATGTAACGACGACGGAGCCCCTCGTACCGGAACCCGAGCTTCTCGACGACGCGGAGGCTCGGGGCGTTCTCGGGGCGGATGCAGATCTCGATGCGGTGGACGCCGACCTGCCGGAAGCAGTGGTCGACGGCGAGGGCGACCGAGATCGGGGTGACGTTGTGTCCGGCGGCGTCCTCGACGACCCAGTAGCCGATCGACGCGCTCGCGAGCGACCCGTAGGTGATGCCGGACACGTTGAGCTGGCCGACGACCGACCGTCGAGCTCCATCGCGAAGGGGAGCCCGAGCCCGGCCCGGGCGTTCGCCTGCAGGGCACGGATGCTGCCGCGGACATCGGTCGAGACGTGACCGGAGGGGTTGGTGGCCTCCCACGTCCGCAGCCAGCCGCGGTTGGAGGCGAGGGCGACGTCGAGGTCGCGGGTGTCCCGGAGCCGGAGCGGCCGGATGGTGACCCGCCCGTGGGACAGGGTCGGGATCGTCGTCATCGGTGTGGTTCCTCCGGATGCGCCGAACGGGCCCGGGGGAATCCCCCGGACCCGTTCCGCGACGGGTCGACTATTCGCCCGCGTTGAACTCCTTGAGCCAGGACTTGAGGTCCGGCCCGAGGTCATCGCGGTCCGAGGCGAGCTGCACGATCGCCTTGATGTAGTCGAGTTTGTCACCGGTGTCGTACCGACGTCCACGGAACACGACGCCGTACACGCCACCCGTCCATTCCTCGGCGCCGGCCATCTTCATGAGGGCGTCGGTGAGCTGGATCTCGCCGCCCTTGCCGGGCTCCTGCTTCTCGAGGACGTCGAAGACCTCGGGGCGGATGACGTAGCGGCCGATGATGGCGAGGTTCGAGGGGGCTTCGCCCTGCGGGGGCTTCTCGACCAGGCCGGTGATCTTCACGACGTCGTCGGTGTCGGTCGGCTCGACCGTCGCGATGCCGTACATGTGGGTCTGCGACTCGGGGACCTCGAGCAGCGCGACGATGGTGGCGTTCTTCTGACCCTGGACCTCGATCATGCGCTTGAGCAGCGGGTCGCGGGCGTCGATGATGTCGTCGCCGAGGAGGACGGCGAACGGCTCGCGGCCGACGTGCATCTTGGCGCGGAGCACCGCGTGGCCGAGGCCGAGCGGGTCGCCCTGGCGGACGTAGTGCATGTCGGCGAGGTCCGTGGACTGGTTCACCTTCTGCAGCTTCTCGTGGTCGCCCTTCTTCTTCAGGGTCTCCTCGAGCTCGGCGACGTGGTCGAAGTGGTTCTCGAGCGCGTTCTTGTTGCGGCCCGTGATCATCAGGACGTCGGTCAGCCCGGCGTCGACGGCCTCCTCCACCACGTACTGGATGGCCGGCTTGTCGACGACCGGGAGCATCTCCTTCGGCATCGCCTTGGTGGCGGGGAGGAAGCGCGTGCCCAGGCCGGCGGCGGGGATCACGGCTTTCGAAATCTGGAAGCCCATGCCTGTGAACGTACCGGACGACCCATGGAAGGCACATGTCGTCGCTGTGGAGGACACGGCATCGCGCGCGCCGCGGCGGGAAGCCGCAACGGGGCCCTCGGTAGACTCCCCGGCATGATCCCCGACCGAGGTGTCGAGAAGCGTGCGCTGCGGGCCGAGCTCCGGCAGCGACGGCGCACCAGGACCACCACCGAACGCGACGCCGACAGGGCCGCCCTCACCGGGACGCTCCAGCGCTTCGTGGAGGAACGGCAGGTCGAGTCCATCGCGCTGTACCTCTCCGCCCCCGACGAGCCGGACGTCCGGCCGTTCCTCGACTGGGCGCACGAGCGGGGCATCCGCGTCCTCCTGCCGATCACCCGCGAGGACGGCCTGCTCGACTGGGCGGTCGGCGACGGCGCCTCGGAGCGGGAGGGCCTGTTCGGGATGCCGGAGGTCGTCGGCGAGGTGCTCTCCCCGCTCGCGCTCGGTGACGTCGACGCGATCCTCGCCCCGGCTGCGGCGGTCGGGCACGACGGCGTCCGGATGGGCTGGGGTCGCGGCTACTACGACAAGACCCTCGGGTCCATGGCGAACCGTCCGCCCGTCTATGCTGTGATCTTCGACGCGGAGTACCTCGACGAGGTCCCGCGCGAGCCCCACGACGAACCCGTCGACGGCATCATCACGCCGTCGCGCATCATCACCTTCCGGAGCTAGCGTGCCCACCTACTCGTACCGCTGCACCGAGTGCGACAACGCCTTCGACATCAAGCAGTCCTTCTCGGACGACGCCCTCACCGAGTGCCCGGTGTGCGGCGGCGCGCTCCGCAAGGTGTTCTCGCCCGTCGGCGTGACGTTCAACGGCGGCGGGTTCTACCGGACGGACTCGCGGGCGAAGCCTGCGGGCAGTGGCTCCGGCGGCGGTTCGTCCGACTCCGGCTCGTCGTCGTCCGGCTCCTCCGGCTCGTCGTCGTCCGGCTCCTCCGGCTCGTCGTCGTCCGGCTCGTCCGGCTCGTCGTCGTCCGGCTCCTCCGGCTCGTCGTCGTCCGGCTCGTCGTCGAGCGCTCCGGCGAAGTCCGAGTCGAAGAAGCCGGCCGCGTCCTGACGAACGCTCGCCCTCCTCGGTAGCGTTGGGGTCCATCGACCCCGACCCGGAAGGAGGCCCACGTGAAGGGCTTCAAGGAGTTCCTGCTCCGCGGCAACGTCATCGACCTGGCCGTCGCAGTCGTCATCGGCGCCGCGTTCACCGCGATCGTCACCGTCATCGTCAACTCGATCATCAACCCGGCGATCGGCGCGGTGTTCAACGCGTCGAGCCTCGACGACGCGCTCAAGGTCGACATCCCGACCGTGGCCGGGGGCAAGCCGGCGACCCTCCTGTTCGGCGCGGTCATCGGCGCGGTGATCAACTTCGTCATCGTCGCGGCTGTCGTGTACTTCGCGCTCGTCCTCCCGGTGAACCACCTCAAGAAGGTGGCGTTCGAGCGGGTCAAGAAGAACGAGGAGCAGACGCCGCAGGACGTCCCGCCGACGGACGTCGAGGTGCTGCTCGAGATCCGCGACCTGCTCCGTTCCCAGGGCGGTGCCGCGCTGCCGGCCGGCGGCGGAGCCCACGTGGCGCCGTCCGACGCTCCCGAGGGCCCGGGGATCGCCGGCTCGACCAAGCTGTAGCGGGTGCGCCTGCGGAGCACTGCACCGCTCCGCACAACCAAAGTCCGTCCGAACCACCCTTGCACGTGGTTCGGACGGACTTTGGTTGTGCGCAGACGAACGGCACCGAGGCGCGTACCCGCCCGTCGAGCCGCCTCGCGCCCGCCGCGCGGCGGCTCAGGCTGCGGCGGCCGCGCGGCGCTTCCGGACCATCGCGACGGCGTACTGCGCCCCCGCGAGCACGTGCCCGACGGTCCCGAGGTACACGAACACGAGGGCGACGGTTCGCACCCACGGCGCGTTCTCGTCCACGGTGTGCACCGCCGAGAACAGCAGCACGGGCAGGCCGACGAAGAGCAGCGCCGAGCGGATCTTGCCCGTCCACGTGACGTCGAGGTCCGGGTTGCCGTGGAACAGCACGCTCGAGAGCACGACGAGCACCAGGTCGACCGCGACGACGACGATCACGACGAACAGCGGCAGCAGCCCGGTGAGGACGAGTGCCAGTACGATCGCGATGATCGCGAGCCGGTCGGCGACGGGGTCGATGGCCTTGCCGAGCTTCGAGCCCTGGTCGTAGCGGCGGGCGATGAAGCCGTCCGCCCAGTCGCTCACCCCGATGACGACGAGCGACACGAGGGCCCAGCCGGGGTGACGGGCGACGACGAGCCCGACGAACACCGGGATCAGCAGCAGGCGGAACAGCGTGATGAGGTTCGGCCACGTCTGCCAGTCGGGGCGCTGTCGCGCGGTGTCAGTCATCGCGTGCAAGGCTACCCGGCCTCACCAGTGCGGTGGGACGTCCCGTCGGAGCTGCTCGTCGTTCTCCCCGTCGCGGTGCCGCGCCGGTTCCGGCGGCGCGGCCGGGTCGTAGCCCGGCACCGGCTGGGTGGTGACGCGCCTGCGGCGGCGGGGCGTGCCTCCCGGCTGCTCGTCGGTCGCGTCGTCCGCGGTGGCCGCGGGACGGACGGGAGGCGCGGCAGCCGACACGTCGTCGGCTCGCGTCCACGCCCCCACCAGTTGGTCCGTCCCGGGCGTGACCGGCCCCGCGGGCCGGCTCGCCCGACGGCTCATCGGCGGGCGGGGATCGGTGGGATCGAGATCTCCTGCGTGGCACCGCGGTCGACGCCGAGCACCGCTGCAACGGTGTCGGCCACCCGGTCCGGGTCGGAGAACAGCTGGAACGCGTGCACGCGCACGTAGTGCCACCCGAGCCGCCGGAGCACCTCGGGCCGGAGCCGCAGCGACTCGCGCAGCGAGCCCTTCACGAGCGATGCGTCGGTCTCGATGGTGACGCACACCCCGCCGTGGGCCGCGACGAGCCCGAGCTTGCCGCGGTGGCCGAGCGCGACCGGGATGCCGCGCATCTCGAGCCGGCGGGCGAGGTCCACGAGCAGCGGGTCGGAGTCGTCCGGCACGTACTCGGCGCTGGTGCGGGCACGCACCTCGGCGAGGATCTCCGCGAGCGCGACGGTGCCGTGGCCCATCCGCTCGGCCTCGATGTCCGACGGCTGGAAGCACGTGACGATGACCATCGATCGGCGGGCGCGGGTCATCGCGACCGCGAGCAGGCGCTCCCCGCCGGGCTTCCCGAGCGGACCGAAGTCGCGGAGGACACGACCGTGCGGGGTCCGGCCGTAGCCGATCGAGAAGACCACCCGGTCGCGGCTCTGCGCGACCGACTGCTCGAGGGTGGCGACGATGAACGGCTCGGCGCGGTCGCCGATGACGAACTCGGTGAGGTCCTTGTGCCCCTGGGCCGCGGTGAGCACGGCCTGCTCGACGCGGACGGCGTGCTTCGCGGACGCGGTGATGACCATGAGCGACTCGGTGGGGCGGGTGCGCGCGTGCTCCATGACGAGCCGCACGACGCGGTCCACTTCGGCGTCGACGCTCTCGACGGCGCCGGAGTCGGGGTCCGGCACGGCCTTGCCGTCGCTCACGTAGTCGAGCGCGATCGATCCGTGCCCGAGGAACGAACCGGCCCAGGGCAGCGACTCGATCCTGCCGCCGTAGAAGCGGCGGTTCACGAGCTCGGCGAGGTCCTCGCCACCGGCCCGGTACGAGCGGGTGAGCGACAGCGTCGGCAGGAGGGTCGACAGCTTCGCCAGCGCCGAGTCGGCGTGGAAGGCATCGAGGGTCTGCTCGTCGACCTGGAGCGCACGGTGGTCGGGGTCCACGGCGATCCGGAACGGCGAGGGGGTCTGCGTCACCGGGTCACCGAACACGACCGTCTGGCGGGCACGGCGGACCGCACCGACCGTCTCGGCGATCGTCACCGCACCGGCGTCGACGAGGATCACCGTGTCGAACGGCATCGTGTCGGCGATCTCGGCTACCTCGTACGGGCTCGCGAGCCACACGGGCGCGATCGACCGGGACAGGTGCGGGGCCGAGTCCTGCAGCAGCCGCGAGGTGATCGCGCCGTCCTTGAGCTGCGTCTTCAGCGCGCTGGCCTCGTCCGGCCAGTCGACGAGTCCGACCTTCCAGTTCTCGGCGAGCTGCCACGCGAGGCCCTGCGAGACGCCGGCCGCGTGGGCGTCGTCGACGAGTCGGAAGTCGGCCTCCACCCGGTCGAGCATGTCGGTGTTCGCGCCGAGGAGCGCCCGGTCCGACTCGAGCATCGACTCGAGGGCGGACTGCCACCACGCGAGCTCCAGCTCGGCGGGCACCTGGGTGTCCGGCACGTGCCGGTTCGCGAGGTCGGTGATGAGCGGCTCGAGCTGCAGGTCGCGGAGTGTCTGCATGAGCTCGGTCCGCTCCTGCAGGTTGTGCAGGACGTCGGACTCAGCGGCGAGCTCGTGGACCGTCGGGACGAGCTGGTCGACCGGGAGGTTCGCGAGCTGGTCCTCGCGGGCGGTGCGCCCCAGGGGCTCGTCGAGGCGCGCGAGGTCCTCGACGACGTTCGAGAAGAGCACCTGCACGTCCGCGATGCCCGTGGGCACCTCGGGGTTCACACCGGCCGCGACGTAGCGCTGCCAGAGGACGCGCTGCTGCTGCACGCGGGTCAGGGCCTCGTGCAGGTCGGACACGTGCACGCCCGGGCGGACGTACTCGCGCGCGAGCTTCTTCAGGCGCCGGCGGTTGGTCGACGACATGGGTGCGCCCTCGCCGCGCGGGGCGGTCGCGGCGACGAGCTCGGACACCGAGCGGTCGAAGACGACGGGCAGGAAGCGGTCGAGGGTGTCCCGGATCTCGGTGAGCAGGCGGAGGTAGATGCCCAGCTCGTTGATCGTCGTGAACTGCCGCATGTGGGTGGTCGCGACGAGGTCGTGCGCGCGGCGGAGCAGCGTGGGCAGGCCGTCGGTGTCGAGGTCCTTCGCGGTCTTGTGCGCCCGCTGCGCACCGTCGCTCGAGGCGAACTTCGCGCCGTACCAGGGCGAGTCGTCGGGGCCGTAGCGGAACTCGCCCAGGTTCGCCGCGCTGACCATGGTCTCGGCGACGCGGGAGCGCCCCTCCACCATCGACGCGACCGAGGCCTTCGACAGCCTGGCGGTCGTCGACGGCGGCACCGGCAGGAGCGAGAGTCGCGAGAGCTCGACCAGGCAGTCGAGCACGGACACCCGGAACGAGGGATCCACGCGCGTGAGCGCACCGCGGTAGTCGATGAGGACCTTGCGGAGCCGGACGAGCGCGTCGTCGACCTCGCGGAGGTTCGGGCGCTGGGCCTTCTCGTTGCGCGCGATGCCCCGGACGACGTCGCGGCGCAGCGTCGCCGGCGTGACCGCGACCCCGGGCAGCTGCACCTCGCCGAAGCGGGCGGCGATCCCGCGCAGGGTCGCGCGGCGCGGGCTCACCACGAGCACGCGCTTGTTCGCGGCGACGAGGCCGCCGAGCGCGTTGACGATCGTCTGCGTGCCACCGGTGCCCGGCAGGGTCTTCACCACGATCGAGTTGCCGGCCGTGATCTGGGCGATCACGTTCTCCTGCTCGTCGTCGGCGTCGAGGAGGAGGGTGTCCGTCTCGGGGCTGCGCTCGTCGGACGGCGTCTGCTCGACCGGCCGGTAGGACTGCTCGACCTGCCACTTCGCGCTCGGGTTGCCGGCGAGGGCGTCGAGCACCGGGTGCGACAGGTCGCCGGTGTCCTCGACCATGCCGGTGGCGACCTCGGCGAACGTCGACACGACGAGCCGGGCGTGCACGGAGAAGCCCGGGATGTGCGCGGTCAGGCCGCGGAGCCGGTCGATGACGGGGTTCGGCGTGAACGAGCCGTCCTGCTGCGCGAGCGCCACGAAGGACTGCGCATCGAGGATGACGCCGTACTGCTCGTGGAGCGCGTCGGCCAGGCCCGGGTTGAGCACGGGCTCACCGAGCAGCCGGACCTCGAAGTCGCGCCCGTGACGGCGGATCGCGAGCGGTCGGAGCAGCACCGGACCGCGGAACTGCTCGTCGCCGTGCTTCCAGTCGGCCATGCCGATGCCGAGCTTCACGGCGTCGATGCCGCGCACCGTCGCGAGCTCGGTGCCCTTCGCCTCGACGTGCGCGGCGGCGATGCGGGCTGCGCGGAGGGCGACCTCGTCGCGGATCAGGCTCGACAGGAGGGTCGTCTTGCCCGTGATGAACTGTGCGAGACCGCCCGGGTGCGTCGTCGACAGCTCGATGCGTGCGCGCGGGTGGTCGGAGAAGTGCGTGAGCGGGCTGGTCCCGCCGACCCCGGTGAGCTGCTTCCGCCACGCGTCCCACGCGGGCTCCGCCGCGTTGCCGGCCTGGAGGCGCGGATCGCCGAGACTGATCGCCTGCGGGCTCGTGAGCTGCAGCTCCGGTCGGAGGGTCCGGTCCGGCGCGTCCGCGTCGGCCCCCTCGACGGGTCGACCGACACCGGTCGTCCGGCCGTCACGCCCGGGCTCCGCCCGGTCCTGCCCGGGTGCCGCGTCCGGCTCCTGCTGCTCGTCCTGCGGGCGCGCGTCGGCACCCTCGACGGGGACGTCGTCGTTCACGTCGTCCCCACCGTCGGTCACCCTGTCCGCTCGCCACACATCGGACACTGTAGGCGGAACCGGACCCACCCTCCTGCAATGAACCGGAGGTTTCCGGATTCACCGCCCGAGACACGCGGGCCGGAGGTCACGGTGTGGTACCAACGTGGACATGGCCATCGACGACCGAACCGCTCCGCACGCCCCCGCTCCGTCCCGTCGTCGGGTGGTGGCTCCGGACATCTCGAGGTCGTGGCTCCTCGTCTCCGGCAACCACGCGGACCGGTTCGACCGGGCGCAGCGGTCGCGGGCGGACCAGATCATCCTCGACATCGAGGACGCGGTCGACCCCGCGGCGAAGCCGAGTGCCCGTGCGACCGTGGCCGCCTGGCTCGCGGGCGGCGGCGAGGCCTGGGTGCGCATCAACGACGTCACGACCGACTTCTGGGCCGACGACGTCGAGGAGCTCCGAGGGCTCCCCGGGCTGCAGGGCGTCATGCTCGCGAAGACCGAGTCGCCCGCACAGGTCACCGACACGTGGCACCGGCTCGGCGGGCAGACCCCGGTGATCGCACTCGTCGAGTCGGCACTCGGCATCGAGGAGGCGACGAGCATCGCGAAGGCACAGGGGGCGTTCCGGCTCGCCTTCGGCTCCGGCGACTACCGCCGCGACACCGGCACGAGTGCGGACACCCTCGCGATGGCGTACCCGCGGTCCCGGCTCGTCGTCGCCTCGCGCGTCGGGGACCTCCCCGGCCCGATCGACGGCCCGACCGTCGGGTCGGCACACGCCATCCTCCGCGAGCAGTCGCAGATCGCGGTGTCGCTCGGCCTGACGGGCAAGCTCTGCCTCGACACCGAGCAGCTCCCCGTCATCAACGAGGTCATCTCCCCCACCCCGACGGACGTCGCGTGGGCACAGGACTTCCTCGACGACTTCGAGGCTCGCGGCCGCGTCATCCGCGACGGTTCGGACCTGCCGCGCCTCGGCCGGGCGCAGAAGATCCAGAAGCTCGCCCAGGCGTTCGGCGTCGAGGCGCGGTAGGACTGGTGCCATGACCTGGTCGAACGTGCCCGGAGGGCCGCCGGCGCCCACTCCCGGCGAGCAGCAGCGCGCCGCGACGTGGGAGCGTGGCGGGACGACCCTGTTCCCCGCGGGACGCATCGCCGACCGGGTGTCGACGGTGCTCCTGCTCGCGTTCGGCGCCCTGATGACCGTCGTCGCGGCGGTCGTCGGCGTGATCGCGGTGGTCTCGGCGACGGTGTCCTGCGACGCCGCGGCCGGCTGCACCCCGGGCGGCTACGTCGGGGGCGTGGCGATCGCGGTCGGCGGGTCCTTCGTCGTCGGCGTCCTGACGGTCGTGCTCGCGGTCCGTGCATGGCTCCGACGACGGTCCTCCTGGTGGATCGCCGCGATCGGGTTCGTCCTCGCGGTCGCCTGCCTCACCTGGGGCGGGGTCGTGTTCACGCAGGCCGCCGACGCGACGACCGGGTCCTCGTCCGTCGGGACCGCCTGACGGGCCGCAGCCGGCGCACCGGGACGGCACCGCGCCTCCCGGCCGGGTGTCCGTCGCCGGGCGTAGCGTCCGCACCATGGTGACCACACGGCGGACCACCGCGGCGGTGGTGGGCGGCGGCCCCGCGGGCGTCGTCCTCGGGCTGTTGCTCGCTCGCGCCGGCCTCGACGTCGAGGTCGTCGAACGCCACGACGACTTCAACCGTGACTTCCGGGGCGACACCGTGCACGCCTCGACCATCCGGCTCCTCGACGAACTCGGGCTCGGCGACGCGTTCCGGGCGCTGCCGCAGTCGCGCCTCGACGACTTCTCGCTGCCGATGCCCGACGGCTCCCGGCTCCTGCTCGGCGACTTCTCCCGGCTGACCCCGCCGTACGACCACGTCGCGATGGTGCCGCAGTGGGACCTCCTCGACATGCTCGTCACCGCGGCCCGGGCGGAGCCGTCGTTCGCGATCACGATGGGTGCGGCCGCGACCGGGCTGATCGTGGAGAACGGCGTGGTGGCCGGGGTGCACCTCGCTCCACGGCACGACGACGGCAGCGACCCGGGCGAGCGCACCGAACTGCGGGCCGACGTGGTGGTCGCCTGCGACGGACGGGGCTCGACGCTCCGGGTTGCTGCCGGACTCCGTCCCGTCGCGACCCCGGTGCCGTTCGACACGTGGTGGTTCCGGCTGTCGCGGCACGAGGGCGACACGGCGAGCGCGCTCGTCCCCGCCTTCACCGGGCACGACGTGCTGCTGAGCTTCCCGCGGCCGGACTACCACCAGGTCGCCTACTTCGCGACGAAGGGTTCGGACGCGCGGCTCCGGGCCGAGGGCGTGGAGGCGTTCCGTGTCCGCGTCGCACGACTCCGGCCGGACTTCGCGGACCGGGTGGGCGCCATCAGCTCGATGGACGACGTGCACGTGCTCGACGTCCGGATGGACCGGCTGCGGCGGTGGTGGCGACCGGGCCTGCTCTGCATCGGGGACGCCGCGCACGCGATGTCCCCGGCGGGCGGGGTCGGCATCAACCTCGCCGTCCAGGACGCCGTCGCGACCGCGGCCGTGCTCGCGCCGGCGCTGCGGGCAGGTCGGCGTGGTGCCGCACTCGACCACGACCTCGCTCGGGTGCAGCGCCGCCGCACGCCGCCCGCGGTGGTCGTCCAGGCAGCGCAGGCGGTGCTGCACCGGGTCGTGTTCGAGCGGGCGTTCGCCGGGCGGTTGCAGGACGGGCCGCCGTTGCTGCCGGTGCTGCTCGCGCGGTACGTGCCCCCGGTGCGCGGGCTGTACGCGCGCGGGATCGCGTTCGGGCCGTTGCCGGAGCACGCGCCGGGGTGGGCGCGGCGCTGATCGCGGTGGCTGCTCCGGCGGCGGTGCCGCTGCGGTGCGCCGGCGGCCGTGCGCCGGCGGCCGTGCCGCTATGACACGACGTCGCCGCTGTCGTGCGACAACGAGGACGTCGTCCTGCACCGACGCCTCGGCGGCTCAGTCGTAGCCGAGCACCACGATCGCCGAGGTGCTGGTCGTCGGAGCCGGTTCGGCGCGGGCCGCCGCTCGGTCGGCGCGACGTCCCGGAGCACCGCCGCGCCCGACGCCCCGCTGCTCGGCGGCCCCGGATCCTGACCCGCCCCCGAGGTTGGACCCGTGCTGGGCAGTCCGGGCGGTCACGACGCGCTCGTCAGGTCGTAGAGGGTGACGCCGTCCACCGACCGGGACGCGAAGTGGGCGGTGACCCACGCCGTGATCTGCTCGGCGCTCGTCCCCGAGCTGCTGGTGCCCCCGCCGGTGGACCCCGCGATGAACCAGTGCACCTTGCCCGCGGCGACGAGGGCCTTGAACGCGGCGAGCGTCGGTGCCGGGTCGGTGCCGTTGTACCCGCCGATGGCCATCACCGGGTCGCGGCTGGCCAACTGGTAGCTCGCCGCGCTGTTCGACCCGACCGTCGCGGCCACCCAGGTGTACTCGCCGGAGTCGGCGGTCAGCAGGGACACGACCTCGTCCGACACCGCGGTGGAACCACCGAGGAGGGAAGCGCCGCCGCCACCGGGCGCTGCGGCCTGACCGCCGGCCGTGGCTCCCGGCGCGCCGGCCTGTCCGCCGGTCGTGGTGGCACTGCCGTTCGAGGCGTTCCCCGGGCCGGCCGCGTTGCCCTGTCCACCCCCCTGGTTGCCCGGGCCGCCCGCCTGGCCGCCCGTGCCGCCCGCCTGGCCGCCCGTGCCGCCGCCACCGGGGCCGGTCCGGGTGGTCTGGGGACCGGCCGACGGCAGTGCCCCGGTGTGCGCGACCGTCGTCGTCTGCACCGAGAAGGCCGTCGGTCCGAGGAGCGCGGCCACGAGGACCACGGCGACCGTCGCCCCGGAGCGGAGCCTGCCCCGCGGCGGCAGGAGCACGAGGACCGTCCCGACGGCCGTCGCGGCGAGGACGACCCAGCGGATCCACGGCTGCCAGGACGACACGTCCGCGAGCAGCTCGAACGCCCACGCCCCGGTGCCCGCCACGACGACCGCGGCCACGATGCGCCAGGCCAACGCTCCGCTGCGGGCCCGGAGGAGCCCTGCGCCGATGCCGACCAGGCCGGCGATGTACGGAGCGAGCGCGACCGTGTAGTACGGATGGAAGATCCCGCCCATGAAGCTGAACACGAGGCCCGTGACGAGGAGCGACCCCCCGAGCACCAGGACCGTCGCCAGACGTGGATCGGTGCGTCGGCGCAGGCCCACGAGGACGAGCGAGACGACGAGCAGCACCAGCGCCGTCGGCAGGAGCCAGGTGATCTGCGAGGCGAACTCGGAGCCGAACAACCGGGTCAGCCCGGTCGACCCCCAGGAACCCGCTCCCGTCGTGGTGCCACCACCCGGGACGACGCTGCCGGTCTCGTCGCCCGTGACCCGACCGAGCCCGTTGTAGCCGAAGGTGAGCTCGAGGAAGCTGTTCGTCTGGGACCCGCCCACGTACGGTCGCGCCGATGCCGGGACGAGCTCGACGATGGCGACCCACCACCCCGCCGACACGACGACCGCGACGGCTGCCGCCACCAGGTGCCCGAGGCGTCGGGCGAACGGACGGGGCGATGCGACGAGGTACACCCCGACCAGCGGGGGCAGGACGAGGAACGCCTGGAGCTGCTTCGTCAGGAAGCCGAACCCGATGAGCACGCCGGCCCAGACCACCCACCGCATCCGGCCGGACTCGACCCCGCGGAGCGTCAGCGCGATCGCCCCGACGGTGAGCAGCACGAGCAGCGCGTCCGGGTTGTCGTAGCGGAACATCAGGGTCGCGACCGGTGTGGTCGCGAGCACCGCCCCGGCGACGAGGGCGGACCCCGCCGAGAAGCGCCGCCGCACGGTCCGGTACAGGATCGCCACCGACGCCACACCCATCAGGGCCTGCGGCACGAGGATCGCCCAGGAGTTCAGCCCGAACAGGCGCACGGAGATGCCGATCACCCAGAGGAACGCCGGGGGCTTGTCGACGGTGATCGCGTTCGCCGCGTCCGACGACCCGTAGAAGAACGCCTCCCAGCTCTGGCTCCCGGCCTGCACGGCCGCCGAGTAGAACGCGTTGGCCCACCCGTTCACCCCGAGGTTCACCATGTAGAGCACGCCGGTCAGGAGCAGGAGCCCGAGGAACGCCGGACGCTCCCACGCCGCCGTGGTACTGCGACCCCGGACGAGTCGGACGAGGCCGTCGACGACCAGCCGCCGTCGGCCGCGGGGTGTCCGTGGTCCGGTCGAGGGTCCGGTCGAGGGCCCGGTGAGCACGCTCGGGGACGCGTGCGGCGGTGGAGTGGTCATCCGACCAGCGTGCGGACGGCACATCCAGGGTCCCCCTGTCGTCGCTGTGGCTGCCCTAAGCGATCGGTCACCGCGCCGAGCACGCGCTGGACGCGCAGCCGGAGTCCCGGAGCATGCTGGGCCGATGAAGCAACGAGTCATCGGAGACCAGTCCGTCAGCGCGATCGGCCTCGGCGGCATGCCGATGTCCATCGAGGGCCGACCCGACGAGCGCCAGGCGGTCGCCACGATCCACGCCGCGCTCGAGGCCGGCGTCACCCTCATCGACACCGCCGACGCCTACCACCTCGCCGCGCACGACGAGGTCGGCCACAACGAGTCCCTCATCGCCAAGGCGGTCCGCGAGTTCCACGGCGCGACCGACGACGTCCTCATCGCGACGAAGGGCGGCCACCTGCGCCCCGAGCCCGGCGCCTGGGCGCAGAACGGCAACCCGGAGTACCTCAAGGAGGCGGCGAAGGCATCGGCGAAGCGCCTCGGCGTCGAGGCGATCGGCCTGTACCAGTTCCACCGTCCGGACCCGGCCGTCCCGTACGCGGACTCGGTCGGTGCCCTCGCGGACCTCCTCGACGAGGGCGTGATCCGGATGGCGGGCATCTCGAACGCCGACCCCGACCAGATCAGGACCGCCAACGAGGTCCTCGGCGGCCGACTGGTCTCGGTCCAGAACCAGTACTCGCCGCGCTTCCGGTCGAGCGAGCCGGAGCTCGAACTGTGCGACGAACTCGGCATCGCGTTCCTGCCCTGGAGTCCGCTCGGCGGCATCACGAACGCGGCTGACCTCGGCACCGCCTCCGAGGACTTCGCGACCGTCGCCCGGGACCACGGCGTGAGCCCGCAGGTCGTCGCACTCGCGTGGGAGTTGGCGAAGAGCGACGTGGTGATCCCGATCCCCGGGGCGTCGCGACCGCAGTCGATCCTGGACTCGGTGATCGCCGCGACGGTGAAGCTGCGACCCGAGGAGGTCGCACGGCTCGACGCCGCACAGCCGGCAGCCTGACCGGTCCCCGAACCGGGCGCGGGGCCGACGATGCTGTGCGTCATCGGCCCCGCGTCTCACTTCGCGGGGCAGTCCGCCGAGATCGCGGTGAGGGACTGCTGGACCTTCGTTTCTGCGGCCGTGACCGCGTCGGACGTCGTGCTGCCGCTGCTCTCGAGCGCGTCCGCGTAGCCCTTCGCCGCCTTCGTGAACGCCTCGAAGTCGGTCTTGACCTCGGCGTTGCCGACCTTCGGGAGTGCGGCGTCGATCCGGTCGGTGAAGCCGTCGACGACCTCGGCGCGACTCTTCGGGTCAGCCGGTGCCGACGTGGACATCTGCTCGCTGACGAACGACCGCAGTGCGTCCTCGAGTTGGTCGCACGCTTCCTGCTTCGTCTGCGACGGCGCTGCCTGCGCGGTCTTCGTGGCGGCGGTGTCCGTCGCCGCCCCACCGCCCCCGTCCCCCGACCCACCGCCGGAGCAGCCGGCGAGGAGTGTGACGGCGATCACCGCGGTCGTGATGGTCGTGATGTGCTTGCGCATGCTGCGTTTCCCCCTTCGACGTCCGCACGCCCCCGTGGGTGCGGACCGCGTTCGAGCGTACCGGCGCGGTCTGGACGCGAGTGCCGTCGGGCGCGGCGCGGTCAGGACGACCGGAGCGGTGCAGCGGCTGCGATCAGCCCGGCGACGAGGGAGTCGATGGTCCGGTCGGCGCGGACGACGTCGGCCGCACCCGCCGAGTGGGCCGCCCGCCGCCCCTCGGCGCCGAGCAGTGCGCTCCAGTGGGTCGCGCGTGCTTCGAGTCCGACCGAGTGGTGGTAGTCGTGGTACTTGAACGAGGGTGACGAGGGCAGCGCTGCGTGGAGCGAGACGAGCGTGGCCGGGGTCCGAAGGGCGTGGGCGAGGATGACACCGTGCATGCCCGCGCTCACGACGTGTTCGGCGGACCCGATCTCTCGGAGCATCTCGTCGGGAGTGAGGGTCGGAGAGAGGACACGCATCCCGGCGGCACGGAGGGCCCGGATCGCCGCGCGGTCGCTCTGATCGGCGTGCGAGGTGAAGTGCGTGATGAGGACCGTGCCACGGCGACGGTTGTCCGGCAGCCCCGGGCGCAGTGCACGGACGACCAGTCCCGGGTCGCCGAGCGGTGTGCGCTCGTCGAGAGCGAGTGCGGCACGGGCGAGCGGCCCACGCACGGCGAGGACGCGCTCCCGGAAGTCGCTCGGCACGTCGGCCGGGAGCTCCGGCGTGTGCAGCCCCGTCCCCCAGATCAGCCCCCGGCCCCGGCGGGTGAGGTACGGGACCATCGCACTCCCGACGGCGACGACGTCCTCGCGGCCGAGCGGAGCCCAGCGCACGGGTCGGCCGAGCACCTCCCGCAGGACCACGGCGGACAGCTCGTCGCCGTGGTTCGTGAGGACCGGTCCGCGTGCGAGGGCGAGCCGAGCCCACCCGGAGGCGTGGTCCCGGAGTTCGTGCGCGAGGACGCGGGGATCGCGGCGGGGGGACCACCAGAATGCTCGGACGGAACGGGACACGGGACCTCCTGGAGTCAGACAATATAAACATATCAGATGTCAGGTGTTCGGCGCCAGCAATTGATGTGCAGGGGCGTACCGTCGAGGACATGCGAGCGATCTCCCACGACGACGGCACCCTGACCCTGCGCGAACTCCCCGACCCGGAGCCCGGTGCCGGCGAGGTCCTCGTCGAGGTCGCTGCCGCCGGGGTGAACAACGCCGACCGCCAGCAGGTCGCCGGGAACTACCCGCCGCCGCCCGGCGCTTCCCCGATCCTCGGGCTGGAGGTGTCGGGCACCGTCCGCGCGCTCGGGCCCGGCGTCACCGACTGGTCGGTCGGCGACCGCGTCTGCGCTCTGCTGGCCGGGGGCGGCTACGCCTCCCTCGCGGTCGTGCCGGCGACGCAGGTGCTGCCCGTGCCGGAGTCACTCGACCTCGTCTCCGCGGCTGCGCTGCCCGAAGCCGCCTGCACGGTGTTCTCGAACGTCGGGATGCTGGCCGGACTCCGTCCTGGGCAGACCCTCCTCGTGCACGGCGGGACCGGTGGGATGGGCTCGCATGCCGTCCTGTGGGCCAAGGCCCTCGGCGCGACGGTGATCACGACGAGCGGTGGCGCACGGAAGGTCCAGGCGTCACGGGACCTCGGCGCGGACCTCGCGATCGACCATCGCACCGAGGACTTCGTCGCCGCCGTCCGCGAGTACACCGGCGGTCGCGGCGTCGACGTGGTGCTCGACGTCGTGGGTGCCGACTACCTCGGTCGGAACCTCGAAGCCCTCGCGCCGAACGGGCACGTCGCGGTGATCTCGTCGAGCAGCGGCCGGGTCGGCGAACTCGACCTCGGCGCGATGATGGCGAAGCGCGCGACGATCAGCGCGACGACCCTGCGCGCCCGACCGCTCGACGAGAAGGCCGCGATCGTCGCCGCCGTCCGCGCCGACGTCTGGCCGTTCGTCGAGGACGGTCGCGTCCGTCCGGTCGTGGACTCGGTCCTGCCGCTCGCCGAGGCCGCGGAGGCGCACCGCCGGATGGCCGACGGCGAGCTCATCGGCAAGGTGCTGCTGACGCCCTGACCGGCAGGTCGCGCTGCGCGCACTCCCGGAACCCGCCCCGGACGCCCCACTCGCCCCCGCCGCGCCGGCACGCCGGCACGCCGGCACTCTCAGCGCACAACCAAAGTCGTCCCGAACCACGGCTCCGCGCGGTTCAGGACGACTTTGGTTGTGCGGACGCGAACGGCACCGCCTCGCACGAACGGATCGCGTGCGGTGCGGACGCGAACGACACCGCCTCGCACGAAGCGAAACGCGTGCGGTGCGGAAGCGAACGGCACCGCCTCGCACGAACGGATCGCGTGCGGTGCGGACCGTGCCGTCCGGGGTCAGGCGTGCACGCGGGCGAGGAACTCGACGAGCGCCGGGTGCGTCGGACGGTCGAGGACGTCGGCCGGTGCGCCCTGCTCGACGACCTCGCCCCGGTGCAGGAACACGATCCGGTCGGCCACGTTCCGCGCGAAGGACATCTCGTGCGTCGTCATCAGGATCGTCGAGCCCTGTCGCTTCAGCTCGGTGACGAGGTCGAGCACCTCCCCGACGAGCATCGGGTCGAGGGCGCTCGTGACCTCGTCGAGCAGGAGCAGCTCGGGGTCGGAGGCGATGGCCCGGACGATCGCGACGCGCTGCTGCTGGCCACCGGAGAGCCGGTCCGGGTAGGCGCCGGCGAAGTCCGCGAGGCCGATGCGGTCGAGCAGGCGCTTCGCCGTCGCCTCGGCTTCAGCCCGTCCGATGCCGTGCACCCGCCGCGACGCGAGGGTCACGTTGTCGAGCACGCTCATGTGCGGGAAGAGGTTGAACTGCTGGAAGACGACACCGATCCGCGCACGCGTGGCGTCGACGTCGGTCCGCGGGTCGGCGATGTCGGTGCCCTGGAGCAGGACCTCGCCGTCGTCGATCCCCTCGAGGAGGTTCACCGTCTTGAGGAGCGTCGACTTCCCGGAGCCGGACGCCCCGATGACGCAGATGACCTCGTGGCGGTGCACCGTCAGGTCGATGCCGCGGAGGACCTCGTGCTCGCCGAACGACTTGCGCAGGCCGCGCAGCTCCAGGACCGGAGCCGACGTCGGCGGCTTGCGCCGTGCCTCCTGGCCGTCGTCCTGCCTGGAGGCGCGACCCGCGCCCGCCCCGCTGCCACCGTTCCGTGCGACGTCGCTCACACCGTGCCCCCGATCTGCTCGCGCTGCTGCTGCCGGCGCGCGATCGCGTCGGTGACCCGGATCAGCGGCAGGCTGATGACCACGAACAGCAGACCCGCGACGAAGTACGGCGTGAAGTTGTAGCTCTCCGCTTGCGCGATCTGCGCCGACCGGACCGCGTCGACGGCGCCGAGGATCGAGACCAGCCCGACGTCCTTCTGCATCGAGACGAAGTCGTTCATGAGCGCTGGGGTGACCTTGCGGATCGCCTGCGGCAGCACGACGAGACGCAGGGTCTTCGCGTGCGAGAGGCCGAGCGACCGGGCGGCGAGGCGCTGCGAGGGGTGCACCGCCTCCATGCCGGCGCGCAGGACCTCCGCGACGTACGACGAGTACGTCAGCACGATCGCGATCGTGCCCCAGAACTCCGCGGGGAGCCGTGGGAACACCCCGAGTCCGGGGATGCCGTAGCCCACGAGGTACAGCACGATGATGAGCGGGAGCCCGCGGAACAGGTCCGTGTACCCGGTGGCCAGTACCCGGAGCGGGAAGAACACCGGGCTCCGCAGGCCCCGGACGACGGCGAGGAGCGTGCCGAACACCGCGACGCCGATGCTCGCGAAGAACAGGATCCGGACGTTCAGCCACAGTCCGGCGAGGATCGCGGGGAACGACTCGACGGCGGTCTGCGGGTCGAAGAACGACTGCTGGACGGCGGCCCAGCCCGGGGTGTTGACCACACCGAAGTAGAGCAGCGCCACGACGACGAGCGTCGACACGATCGACACGGCGGTCGAGCGGCGTCCGCGCTGCCGGCGGTACCGGCGCCGCTCCAGCTCCACCTGACTCGGCGCACCGGCGACCACGGGGGTGCCGGCGCCTGCGGGGACGGTCACGCGCGCTACTTCAGGACCGGGGTGCCGGTCTCGGACGAGAGCCACTTCGTCTGCAGGCGCTCCAGGGTGCCGTCGTCCTCGAGCTTCCCGAGCGCGGTGTCGACCTTGCTCGTCAGTGCGGAGCCCTTCGGCAGCACGAAGCCGAACTGGTCGCCCGAGCCGTCGGCCGGGAACTGGGCCGAGACCGCGCCGTCGTCGAGCTGCGCGGAGGCCATGTAGAACGCGGTCGGCAGGTCGGTGACGATCGCGTCGATCTGGCCGGACTCGAGGGCGAGCACCGCGTCGTCGTTCGAGTTGAACACCTGCGGGGTGACGCCGAGGACGTCCTTGACGCTCTGGATGCTCGTCGACCCCGCCGCGACGCCGATCGCGTCCTGCTTCAGGGCGCTGATCGTGGTGGCGTCGGCGGCCTTCGAGGACTTCGTCGTCACGACGGCCTGGGTCGTCGTGTAGTACGCGGTCGACATGTCGACCGCCTTCTTGCGCTTGGCGTCGATCGAGAACTGCTGGATGTTGAGGTCCCAGTCCTTCGGGCCCGGTGCGATCGCGCTGTCGAACGTGCTGCGCTTCCAGACGACGTCGGACTTCGCGTAGCCCATCTCCTTCGCGACCGCGTAGGCGACGGCGGCCTCGAACCCCTTGCCGGACTGCGGCTTGTCTTCCTCCACCCACGGCGCGTACGCCGGCTGGCCGGTCGCGATCGTCAGCTTGCCGTCCGTGACGGTGCCGTCGGCGCTGCTGCTGCCGGCCGAGCAGGCGCTCAGGGCGAGCGCGGCGACGGCTGCGGTGGCGACGGCGAGGGTGAGGCGGAGGGATCGGGTCACGGGCGGGCCTTCGCTCGAGGGGTGGGGGCGATCAGATCGTACGCGGAACTGGTACACCACCGCGAGTCAGCGCGACCCGCTCCGTCACGGTGGCGGACGGGAGCCGGATGCGAGACGGGTCCGGGCCGGAAGCGATCCGGGTCCGAGCCGGATGCGGCTCGGTGCGGCGCGGTGCGAAAGCCGCAATCGATGGACACGAATCGGTCACGACGGCCTCGCCGGCGTGTTCTTCGTGCATGATCGGTCCCGCAGCACGTTGCTCCGGCGGCGGGTGGCGGACAACGGCGTCCGTCACCCGCCCCGGCAATGCTGCCGGCGGGGCCGCGAGGCGCGCGCCGATGCTGTCCGGGGCCGCGAGGCACGCCGATGCCGGCCGGCCGCCGCCGCGAGCCGCCTCAGTCGGCCAGCGAGAAGTCCTCGAACGAGAACCCGGGCGACACGAGGCAGCTCAGCAGCACCTCGCCGTCCTGCGGGAGCGTCCGCTGCCAGACGCCACCGCGGACGAACGCCTGCGCGTCGTTCACCCGGTCGCGCCCGGCATCGGGTCCGAGCGTGATCGTCGCGCCGGGCACCGGCTCGTCCCCGTCGCCCCCGAGCTGGAGCTCCACCGCGTCGGGCCCGTGCCACATCCAGATCTCGTCGTTGACCACGCGGTGCCAGGCCGAGGCCTCGCCCGGCGGGAGCAGGAAGTGGATGAGCGTGGCCGCGGGACGGTCACCGGCCGGGGTCGACACCGTCGCCGGCGAGGTCCACGTCCGGACGTACCAGCCGCCCTCGGGGTGCGGTTCCATGCCGAGGGCCACGGCGCGCTTCGGGACGTCGAGCCACT
Organism: Curtobacterium sp. B8; assembly: GCF_000333315.1. Classification (NCBI taxonomy): domain Bacteria; kingdom Bacillati; phylum Actinomycetota; class Actinomycetes; order Micrococcales; family Microbacteriaceae; genus Curtobacterium; species Curtobacterium sp. B8. The sequence continues at coordinate 1,874 of NZ_BACW01000330.1, read as the reverse complement.
CGACGAGCTCGCCGTCCACGCTGCGTCGGGCGGCCATGCCGGGTCGGGGTGCGGTCTCGGTCATGCGGGTTCCTCCAAGTGGGCGGACGACGGGCGGGATGACGGGTGGGGCGACGGGTGGGGCGACCGGTCTGACGGATGGTCGGACGACGGGTCGGGCGAGGGACCGGACGAGCGACCGGACGATCGGGAGTCGTGCGACGTGGCCGGCTCGACGACGGCGCCGTCCAGCGCCCGGACCCGACCGCGCACGATCGTGGCGACGGCCCGTCCGGAGCCGTCCTCCACCAGTTCGGCGAGCGCGTCCGGCACCGTGCGCGCGTCGACGTCGAAGACCGCGAGGTCCGCCCGGGCACCGACGGCGAGGTGCCCGGTGCGGTCCGGCCCGACCGCGAGCCCCATCGCGTGGGCGCCGCCGAGGGTCGCCGCCGCGAGGAGCCGCTCGTGCAGGTCGTGGCCGCGGTACCCCTGCGCCCGGGCGATGCGGTGCAGCGCGGTGACGTCGGCCATCAGGTCGAGCGACGGCGACGAGGACAGCGAGTCGGTGCCGATGGCGATCGGGCTGCCCTCGCGGAGGTAGTCGGCGACGGGCGGCGGGTCGAGTCCGATGACCGCGTTCGACCTCGGGCAGAGCGCGACAGCCGTGCCCCGGGCGCGCAGCAGTGCCCGGTCGGCCGCCGTCATGTACACCCCGTGCGCGATGTGGCAGTCCGGCCCGAGCACGCCGAGCCGGTCGACGAACGAGGTCGCGCTCGCGCCGAAGCCCAGGGCCCGCATCGCGCGGAAGGACGGCACGTTCGCGAGGTGCCAGTCCGCTCCGTGCCCCACCCCGACGACGCCGTCGAGCCCGGGGACGGGTTCGAGCGCGGTCCGCTCCCCCTCGAACGCGGCCTCGCCGAGGTGCAGGTGCAGGCGGAGTCCGCGCTGCCGCACGATGTCCGGCAGTTCCAGGAGCGGCGCGACCTCGAGCGAGTACGGGGCGTGCGGGGACAACCCCGCGCCGGGCGCCGCCGGGATGCGGGCGAGCTCGCCGAGCACCTGGTCGCGCCCGTGCTCCTGCCAGGCCGCGTTCTCCCAGTCCATCACCTCCCAGTAGGCGATCCCGCCGAGTCCGTGGTCCTCGAGCGCGGTGGCGGCCTCGATGTCCGTCACCACGTCCGCGACGCTCGTGACACCGGCGGCCAGCGATGCCCGTGCCCCCGCCGCGGCTTCGGCGGCCCAGTCGTGCGGCTGGGCGTAGTCGGTGTTGAACGCTGCGGCCCAGTCCTCGAACCCCCCGTACTGACCGCGGCCGACACTGGCCATGCCGGTGTACTGCAGGTGGGTGTGTGCGTTGACGAGGCCGGGCAGGAGCGCGCCGCGCCACCGTCGCTCGGTGAACGGCACACCGTTCGCCGACAGTTGGTCGACGACCCACGTGCGGTCGCCGACGTGGAGGATCCGGCCGTCGCGGACCGCGACGGCGCCGTCCGCGATCGGCGGCGCCGTCATCGGGACGACGACCCGGGCTGCGTGGACGACGACGCCGCTCACGACGGGTCCCCGAAGCGGTGCGTCCGGACGTCGGGCTCGCGGTCCGCCGGCTGCTCGGCGACACGGCCGGGAGGCGCGGCTCGGCTCCCGAACGCGGCGAGCGCCGCGCGGGCGGTCGCGTCGTCCACCGCGGGGTCGATCGGCACGACGCCACGGTCGAGCTCGTCGCCCCGCTCGAGGAGCATCCGCACGGCGCCGAGCTGCGCCGCGAAGGAGAGGTCCATGATCTCCACCGGGTTGCCCTCGGCGGCGGTGACGTTGATGCAGCCGCCGCGGTCGAGCACGACGACGTGGTGCCCGTCCGGGAACGTGAAGCGCTCGACCGCCGCGGCCTCGGCGTC
>NZ_BACW01000331.1:0-5502 GCF_000333315.1 Curtobacterium sp. B8 | reverse complement strand
CGTCACGGTGCCGATCGGTCGGAGCGACTCCGGGTCGGCGTCGATCCGGGCGGCGAGTCCGCGGACCCAGTCGAGGTCGCCGGTGGCGTCGGTCACGGTGCCGTCCCGGACCACGACGGGTGCCTGGTAGAGGACCGCCCCCGTGGCTGCGTCGTCGAGCACCAGCCGGGTGTCGTCATCGGTCGACAGCGTCCGGAGGGTCGGGCCCGAACCGCCCTTGGCGGCGTACCAGCGCTGTGCGGCGATCCACGGGGCGAGGTCGTGGTCGGTCGGAGCGTCGCTCATGCCGCGGAGGCTACGCGCCCGGCGCTGGGGAGGTGGGGGACGGGGGTGCAGTCGCGGTGCCGGGACCGCTCCTGCCCGTGGGCGGGGTGGATCCGTGCGGTGCGAGGATGGCACGGTGCCGCACTACCTCGAGGACCTCGCCGCCGGACAGACCTTCACCACCCCCGGGCGCACGATCACGGAGGCCGACGTCGTCTCCTTCGCCTCGTGGACGAATGACAACAACCAGGTGCACACCGACGTCGAGTTCGCCGCACGGACCCGCTACGGGCAGCGGGTCGTGCACGGCCTGCTCGGCACGTCGCTGTGCCTCGGGCTCATCGCGCGGACCGGGGTCTTCGAGGGCTCGGCCGTGGCGCTGCTCGGCATCGACCGGTGGCGCTTCGTCGCCCCGGTGTTCATCGGCGACACCGTCACCTGCGAGGTGGAGATCCTCTCGACGCGGCTGACGAGCTCCGGGACGACGGGCATCGTCGAACGGACGGTCACGCTGCGCAACCAGCGCGGCGAGGTCGTGCAGCAGGGACGCATGGACGTGATGGTCCTGACGCGTGACGCTGCCATCGTCTGAAGGCGGCGTGCTCCCGATCCTCGACCGCGCCCTCTTTACAACGATGTACGCGACGGTCCAGCATGGACGCATGAGCACGCTCGCCGGCAACGACGCCGCCCCCACCGCCCTCCCCGTCGCGACCGAGCAGGACGGCACGTACCCGCGCCCGCAACTCCTGCGGTCCGCATGGGCCGACCTCGACGGGACGTGGTCGTTCCGGAACGACGGGGACGACCCCGCGTGGCGTGGCGGGTTCCCGGACGCGCGGGACATCACCGTGCCGTTCCCGCCGGAGTCGGTCGCCTCGGGCATCGGCGAGCCGGGCTTCCACCCCGTCGTCTGGTACGCGCGGGAACTCACGGCCGACGACCTCGCGGCGGCCGGGTACTCCCCGTCGCAGCCGCGTCTGGTGCTGCACTTCGGCGCGGTCGACCACCGCGCTCGGGTCTGGATCGACGGGCAGTTCGTGGGCGAGCACGAGGGCGGGCACACCCCCTTCTCGTTCGACGTGACCGAGGCGCTGGGGGCCGACCCGGAAGCCGCGCACACCCTCGTCGTCCGGGCCGAGGACGACCCGCTCGACGTCACGCAGCCCCGCGGCAAGCAGGACTGGCACGAGGAACCGCACGCCATCTGGTACCGCCGGACCACGGGCATCTGGCAGACGGTCTGGCTCGAAGCCGTGCCGACCGTGTCGATCGCGGCCCTGCGGTGGACGAACGTCGACCACGCCACGGTCCGGCTCACCGTCCGGCTCGCCGGCGTCCGATCCGGCGGCGAGCGCCTCCGCGTCGAGGCGCGGTGGGCCGAGGAGCACCTCGCCACCGTCGAGACGAACCTGCCGGACGTCGGACGGTCGAGCGCGATCGACAGCGAGGTCGACGTCGTGCTGCCGATCACCCGGCAGACCAACGGGCAGGCCGAGGACGAGCTCGTCTGGACGCCCGACACCCCGCGGCTCGTCGATGCCACCGTCAGCCTGCTCGACGCCGACGGCTCGGCGGTGGACGCGGTCGCGAGCTACTTCGGGCTCCGCACGGCGGGCACCGGGCAGGGGGCGTTCCTGCTGAACGGCCGTTCGTACGACGTGCGCAGCGTCCTCAACCAGGGCTACTGGCCCGAGTCGCACCTCGCCGCGCCGTCGCGTGCGGCCCTCCGCCGCGAGGTCGAGCTCATCAAGGAGCTCGGCTTCAACGCCGCGCGCAACCACCAGAAGGTCGAGGACCCGCGCTTCCTCTGGTGGGCGGACAAGCTCGGGCTGCTCGTGTGGGGCGAGATGCCCGGCGCGTACGCGTTCTCCCCGCTCGCGGTGCAGCGGCTCGTGCGGGAGTGGATGGACGCCGTCGAGCGCGATGCCTCCCACCCGTCGATCGTGACCTGGGTGCCCGCGAACGAGAGCTGGGGCGTGCAGCACATCGCCGTCGACCCCGCGCAGCAGGCGTACGCCCGTGCGCTCGCCGACGTCGCCCGCGCGCTCGACCCCACCCGACCCGTGATCTCGAACGACGGCTGGGAGCACCCCGCGTCGGACATCATCACGATCCACGACTACGAGGGCGACGGCGCCGTGCTGGCCCGCACCTACGCCGACGACGACGCCCGCGCGGCCCTGTTGCGCGGGACGGGTCCGGCGGACCGGCGGATCCTCGTCGGCGGGGCGGTCGACGAGGGGCAGCCCGTGATGCTCACCGAGTTCGGCGGCGTGAACTACCAGCCCGGGATCCAGCGGGAGGACGGGTGGGGCTACACGTCGGCGTCCGACGGCGACGACTGGATCGCCCGCATCACGGGGCTCTACGACGCGATCCGCGCCAGCACGTTCCTCGCCGGCTCGTGCTACACGCAGCTCACCGACACGATGCAGGAGACGAACGGACTGCTGAACGCCGACCGCACGCCGAAGGTGCCGATCGAGCAGATCCGGCGGGCGGTCACCGGACGGTGACCGCGGCCGCCCGGCGGGCGGGGGGCACCCCGACGGGCGGGGCACGCCCGCCGGACGGCGACGACCGCGCTGCGGCGCCGTGGGAGGATCGTGCGGTGACCGACGTTGCGGAGGCGAGCCGTGCCTCCCGGCTGGGAGCCGTCCTGGAGGCACGCCACAGCGCGTGGTCCGCTCCCCTCCTGCTGTGGCTGGCATCGCGTGCGTTCAGCACGCTGCTGCTCGGCACGCTCTTCGCGCTCGCGACCGCGAACGGCTGGCCGTTCGCGTCGTACCGGCGCGACCCGTCGTTCTTCAGCTTCTCCGGCTCGTGGGACGCGTCGTTCTACCGGACCATCGCCGAGCACGGCTACCCGGCGACGATCCCGGTCGACGAGGCCGGGCACGTGCTGCCGAACGCATGGGCGTTCCTGCCGGTGTTCCCGTGGGTCGCCCGTGCCGTGGAGCCGCTCGTCGGCGGCTCGTTCTGGGTGGCCGGGGTCCTCGTCGCGACCGCAGCCGGTGCCGGGGCGTGCGTCGTCCTGTACCGGCTCGTCCGGGCCGTCCGCGACGACCGGGCGGCCCGCTGGGCGACGGCGCTGTTCGCCTTCGGGCCGACGGGGTTCCTGCTGCAGGTCGCCTACGCCGAGAGCCTGTTCCTGCTGCTGGTGCTCGGGGCGCTCCTCGCGCTCGTCCGCCGGCGGTACTGGGTGGTCGCGCCCCTCGGGGTCGTCGCGGCGTTCACGAAACCCGGCGTGCTGGCACTCGCCGTCGCCCTCGCGGTGCACCTCGTCGTGCGGTGGGTGCAGGACGGGCCGCGTTTCCGGTGGCGTGACCGGGTCGTGGTCGTGGTGTCCGGGTTGCTCGTCGCGGCGGCAGGGCTGGCGTGGCCGGTGCTCGCCTCCGGCGTGACCGGGCGTCCCGACGCGTACCTCGACACCGAGCTGTCGTGGTGGGTCGGGTTCGTCGGCCGCCAGCACTTCGTCCCGTTGACGCCCTGGTTCACCATGGCCGGGACGTGGCTCGGCCCGGCGGGGATCGTGCTCGTGGTGGCGGTGCTCGCCGGGGCCGTCTGGTTCTGGGGCCGGCGGAGCGTGCGGGCACTGGGCGTCGACGTGTGGTCGTTCACGGCGGCGTACGCGCTGTACCTCGTGGCGGTGTTCCTGCCGCAGCAGTCACTCCCGCGGTTGCTCATGCCGACCGCACCGCTGCTCGGGTCGGGCGTGTTCGTGGGGTCGCGGCGGCGGGCGGTGACGTGGCTCGTCGTCGGGATGTGCCTGCAACCGGTCGCGGTCGTGCTGCTCTGGTTCCTCGGGTACCCCTGACGGCGCAGCGGCGGGGCGGGGCGGTGCGGTGCAGGGCGGTGCGGTGCGCAGTGCTGGCTGCGTCCGCACAACCAAAGGCCGTTCGAACCACGCGATTCCCCGGTGCGGATGGACTTTGGTTGTGCGCAGGCACGATGCGCCGCGCGCGGTGGCCGCGGAAGCGCGGCGGGCGCGCGGCGGGCGCATGCCGTGCGGTGCGCAGTGCTGGCTGCGTCCGCACAACCAAAGGCCGTTCGAACCACGCGATTCCCCGGTGCGGACGGACTTTGGTTGTGCGCAGGCACGATGCGCCGCGCGTCGGTCTGCCGACTAGCCGCCGATGAGCCTGCCGTTAGGCGTCGAAGGTGTGGAACCAGGCCGTGCCGCCCGGGTGCTGCACCGTGATCATCTCGTCGAGGTCGCGGTACGGGCCGTCCTGGTTGTGGCTCGCCGACTTGATGCGCACGGTGCCGTCCGGCTCGGTGAAGACCTCCGACACGATCGTGGTGTGGTCCGGCGAGTCGTTGTCGTTCCAGTCGAAGAACACGATGTCGCCGACCCGCACCTTGTCGCGCTCCTCGAGCGATCGCCGGGTGAGCCCGAACTCCGACGCGTGCTCGCTCAGCCACGGGTCCATTGCCGGGCAGTACGTCCACGTGGCGGAGTGCGCGGCCCCGGCGTCGCGGCTGTACCAGTCGTCGCGCTGCTCCCAGCCCCGGGCGACGAGCGTCTGGCTCACGTAGTTGGCGCAGTCGCCACCGATCGGGTTCATCGTGCCGTACTCGGCGAGGTTGTAGTCCTTCCAGTAGCGCATCGCGTACTGGAGCTGCCGGTCGACCGCGGTGAGTGCCGCGTACGCCAGGGAGGTCGTCGCGACCGCCGCGGAGGCGTCCGGCGTCGGCGCGGTCGTGGGCGTCGGCGTTGCACCCGCGGAGTCCTGCGTCGCGCCGGACTGTCCGTCGTTGGCGTTGCTGCCGTTGCCGTCGGAGGACTGGTTCACGGACGGGGACGGCTCGACCGACTCGGTGAACAGTGCAACGTCGGCGTCACCCGCGGTGTACATCGCCTGGTGCGGCGCGGTGAAGGTGACCTTCGTCGCGGTGGCCCGGACGTCGCGTGCTGCGATCCCGCCGACGGTCACGCCCCTGACGGCCGCGAGACCGGCCCCGCTGACCGTCACCGTGACCCCGCCGGCGAGGGGAACCTGCGCCGGCTCGACCCCGGAGGCCTTCGGCTTCGCGGTCGGTGTCGCGGAGCCGCCCGAGCGCCCGGTCGCGGACGGCTTCGCCGGGTCGCCGGACGAGCATGCGGCGACCGCGAGTCCCACACCGGCGACACCGGCGAGCGAGAACAGGGTGCGGCGGGTGTACGAAGCAGTCATGACACCTCCAGGGTNAGCGACACCCCCGACCGACGGCCCGTTGCCCCGCTGCGCGCCC
>NZ_BACW01000332.1:0-14161 GCF_000333315.1 Curtobacterium sp. B8 | reverse complement strand
CCGCGGGCGACTAGTTGGCGGCGTCGCGGCGTGCCGAGATCTTGCTCGGCAGCGACCACAGCTCGATGAAGCCCTTCGACAGGGACTGGTCGAACGTGTCGCCGGTGTCGTACGTCGCGAGGTCGAAGTCGTAGAGGCTCTGCTCCGACTTGCGCCCCGTGACCGTCGCGCGACCGCCGTGCAGCTGCAGGCGGATGTCACCGGAGACGTGCTGCTGGGTGTGGTCGATGAACGCGTCGAGGCTGCGCTTGAGACCGCCGAACCAGAGGCCGTCGTAGACCAGGTCGGCCCACTCGGACTCGATGCCGCGCTTGTAGCGGTTGACGTCACGCTCGAGGGTGAGGCTCTCGAGCTCCTCGTGCGCGGCGATCAGCGCGATCGCGGCCGGGGCCTCGTAGACCTCGCGCGACTTGATGCCGACGAGGCGGTCCTCCACGACGTCGATGCGGCCGACTCCGTGCTTGCCGGCGAGGGCGTTGAGCTCCTGCACGATGCGGAGCACGCTGAAGCGCTGTCCGTCGATCGCGACGGGGACGCCCTGCTCGAACGTGATCGTGACCTCGTCGGCGTCCCGCGGGACCGTGGGGTCCTGCGTGTACGAGTAGAGGTCCTCGATCGGGGCGTTCCACGGGTCCTCGAGGAACCCGGTCTCGACCGCGCGGCCCCAGACGTTCTGGTCGACCGAGTACGGCGACTTCTTCGACTGCTCGATCGGCAGGTTGTGCTCGTTCGCGTAGACGATCGCCTTGTCGCGGGTGAGCGCGAGGTCGCGGACCGGGGCGACGCTCGTCAGGTCGGGCGCGATCGCGGCGACCGCGGCCTCGAAGCGGACCTGGTCGTTGCCCTTGCCGGTGCAGCCGTGCGCGACGCTGTCGGCGCCGAGCTGCTTCGCGGTGAGGGCCAGGTGCTTCGCGATGAGCGGGCGGCTCAGCGCGGACACGAGCGGGTAGCGCTTCTGGTACAGCGCGTTCGCCTTGAGGGCGGGCACGAGGTAGTCGTCGGCGAACTCGTCCTTCGCGTCGACGACGACCGACTCCACCGCGCCGCAGTCGAGCGCGCGCTGACGGATGGCGTCCATGTCCTCGCCGCCCTGGCCGACGTCGACCGCCAGTGCGACGACGTCCTTGCCGGTGGCGTCCTTGAGCCAGCCGATGCCGACGGAGGTGTCGAGGCCTCCGGAGTACGCCAGTACGACGCGGTCTGCCATGTGGTTTCTCCTTGGGGTGGGGGTGTCAGTTGGTGGTGGCCGGCTCGGCCGTGGCCTCGGCCGGTTCGGCTGCGTTCGCGGCCAGGAGCCAGGCGAGGAGCGCCTTCTGGGCGTGGAGGCGGTTCTCCGCCTCGTCCCAGATGATGCTGCGCGGGCCGTCGATGACCTCGGCCGTGACCTCGTAGCCACGGTCGGCCGGCAGGCAGTGCATGAACACGGCGTCGTCGGCGGCGTGCGCCATCAGCTCGTCGTCCACGCGGTACCCGGCGAAGGTGTCCAGCCGTGCCTGCTTCTCGTCCTCCTTGCCCATCGACACCCACGTGTCGGTGACGACGACGTCGGCGCCGGCGACCGCGGCGACCGGATCGGTGACGACGAGGACCGAACCACCGGTCAGCGCTGCGCGGTCCTCGGCGTCGGTGACGACCCGGGCCGCCGGCGCGAAGGACTCGGGTGCGGCGACTCGGACGTGCATGCCCGCGGTCGCGCCAGCGAGCAGGTAGGACTGCGCCATGTTGCTGGCGCCGTCGCCGACGAACGCCACGGTCTGCCCGGCGAGCGTGCCGCGGTGCTCTCGGATGGTGAGGAGGTCGGCGAGGAGCTGGCACGGGTGGAAGTCGTCCGACAGGGCGTTGACGACGGGGACCCGCGTGCCGGCGGCCATCTCCTCGAGGCCCGACTGGGCGTAGGTGCGCCAGACGATCGCCGACACCATGCGCTCCAGGACCCGGGCGGTGTCCGAGGGGGTCTCCTTGCCGCCGAGCTGGCTGTTCGCCGTCGTGATGACGAGCGGGCTGCCGCCGAGGTCGGAAATGCCGACGTGGAAGGACACCCGGGTCCGTGTCGAGGACTTGTCGAAGATCACCGCGACGGACTGCGGGCCCGCGAGGGGCTTCGATCCCCAGCGGTCGGCCTTCATCTGCGCCGCGAGGTCGAGGATCGCGGACTGCTCGGCCTGGCTCAGGTCGTCGTCGCGGAGGAAGTGGCGGGTCATGCGGAGGTCTCCTGGGTGGTGGTGCCCTGCGCGGCCGCGACCGCTGCGAGGCTCTCGCCGAGGATCGACACGAACTCGTCGATCTCGGCGTCGGACACGATGAGCGGCGGCGCGATGCGCAGGCTCGACTCGTTCGGTGCGTTGATGATGAGGCCACGCTCGAGGGCGGCCTGGTTGACGGCGGGGCCGACCGCTGCGGTCAGGCCGACGCCGATCAGGAGTCCCGTGCCACGGACCTCCGCCACGAGCGGGGAGCCGAGCGACGCGATGCCCGCACGGATCCGCTCGCCCTTGACGACCGCGCCGGTGACGAGGTCGGCCCGTTCGATCTCCTCGAGGACGGCGTTCGCGACACGGGTGCCGAGCGGGTTGCCGCCGAAGGTCGAACCGTGCTGGCCGGCCGAGAACAGGTCGGACGCCCATCCGAAGGTCACGAGGGCACCGATCGGGAAGCCGCCCGCGATGCCCTTCGCGATCGTGATGGCGTCCGGCGTGAACCCGTGGCCCTGGTAGGTGAACCAGTTGCCCGTGCGCCCGACGCCGGTCTGGATCTCGTCGAGGATCAGCAGTGCCCCGTGCTCCTCGGTCAGGCGCCGAGCAGCGAGCAGGAAGCCCTCGGGGAGGTCGACCACGCCGGCCTCGCCCTTGATCGGCTCGAGGATGAGCGCCGCCACGTGGTCGTCGAACGCCGCCTCGAGCGCCTCGACCGTGGAGTCGACGTGCTCGACTCCGGGGACCATCGGCAGGAAGTCCTCCTGCAGGGCCGGCTTGCCGGTGAGCGCGAGCGCTCCCATCGTCCGGCCGTGGAATCCCTGCTTGAGCGCGAGGATGCGGGTCTTGCCGCCGTCCGCGCCCTTGTTCAGGCGCGCGAGCTTGAACGCGGCCTCGTTCGCCTCGGCGCCGGAGTTGCCGAAGTACACACGACCGGCGTCGCCGGCCCCGGTGATGCGCTTGAGCCGCTCGGCGAGCTCGAGCTGCGGCGGCGTCGCGAAGTAGTTCGAGACGTGCACGAGCTTCGCGGCCTGGTCGGACACCGCGTCGACGAGGGCCGGGTGCGCGTGCCCGAGCGAGTTGACGGCGATGCCGGCGAGGAAGTCGAGGTACTCGTTGCCGTCGACGTCCCAGACGCGGCAGCCCTGCCCGCGCTCGAGCATGATCTTCGGCGGGGTCAGGGATCGCATGAGCGACGCCCCGAACCGGTCGTTCCAGGTCTGGGTCTGCGTCTCGGTGCTCACTGCTCGTGCCCCTTCTCGATCGTGGCTTCGTGCTTGCCGGTGGTGACGGTGTGCCCCGCCGCGCTGGCCGACGCCGACGCTGCGACCCGACGGCCGATCTCCGCGTGGGTCATCTGGTTCTCGGTCCGGCGGCTCGGGTCCGGGATCACCTCGGTGCCCGCACCGCGGAGGGTGAAGACCTCGAGGAGGATCGAGTGCGGGATCCGGCCGTCGATGATCGTCGCCCCGCCGACCCCGCCGACCACGGCGTCGAGGCACGCGGTCATCTTCGGGATCATCCCCGACTCGAGCGACGGGAGGAGTTCCCGCAGTTCCTCGACGGCGATGAGGTCGACGATGGAGTCGCGGTCCGGCCAGTTGCGGTACAGCCCGGGGACGTCCGTCAGCATCATCAGCTTCGCGGCCTTCAGGGCGATCGCGAGTGCGCCGGCCGCAGCGTCGGCGTTCACGTTGAGCGCCTGGTCGGGGTGCGCGTCGTCGATCGCGATGCTCGACACGACCGGGATCCGGCCGGCCTCGATCGCCGCGAGCACCCCGGACGGGTCGACGTGCGTGATGTCGCCGACGTGTCCGAGGTCGAAGTGCTCGCCGTCGACGACGACGCCCTTCTTCTCACCGGTGAACAGCGAGCCGCCGTCGCCGAAGACGCCGACCGCGAGGCCGTCGCCGTGCTCGTTGACGAGGTCGACGATCTCACGGTTGACCTCGCCGGCCAGGACGTCACGGACGACCGTGATCGCCTCGGTCGTGGTCACCCGGTAGCCGCCGCGGAACTCGGACTCGATGCCCTGCTCCTTGAGGGCGGCCGAGATCTGCGGCCCACCGCCGTGCACGACGACCGGGTGCAGGCCCGCGTAGCGCAGGTAGACCATGTCCTCCGCGAACGCCCGCTTGAGGTCCTCGTTGATCATCGCGTTGCCGCCGAACTTGACGACGACGACCTTGCCCGAGAACCGTTTCAGCCAGGGCAGGGACTCGATGAGCGTCGCGGCCTTCACGGCGGCGAGCTCGTGCTCTTCTTCCTTGGTCAGGTCGTGATCGCTCATCAGCTGGAGTACGCGCTGTTCTCGTGGACGTAGTCGTGCGTGAGGTCGTTCGTCAGGATCGTGGCTGCGTGCGGTCCGACCCCGAGGTCGATGAGCACGTGGGTCTCACGTCCGGTCAGGTCGACGGCGTCGCTCGGCTCGTCCGGCGCGCCGGCGTGGCAGACCCGGACGCCGTTCATGCTGACGTCGACCGTGTACGGGTCGAACTCGGCGTCGGTCGTGCCGATCGCCGCGAGCACCCGGCCCCAGTTGGGGTCGTTCCCGAACACGGCGGCCTTGAAGAGGTTGTTGCGGGCGACGCTCCGGCCCACAGCGACCGCGTCGTCCTCGCTCACGGCACCGACGACCTCGATCGCGATGTCGTGGCTCGCCCCCTCGGCGTCCTGCTGGAGCTGCTTGGCGAGGTCGGCGCAGACGGCGGTCAGGGCCTCCTGGAAGTCGCCGACCTCCGGCGTGGTGCCGCTCGCACCGGAGGACATCAGGACGACCGTGTCGTTCGTCGACATGCATCCGTCCGAGTCGACGCGGTCGAAGGTCACCCGGGTCGCCGCGCGGAGCGCCTGGTCGAGTTCGTCGGACGTGAGGAGCGCGTCCGTCGTGATGACGACGAGCATCGTCGCGAGACCCGGTGCGAGCATGCCCGCACCCTTCGCCATGCCGCCGACGGTCCAGCCGTCCTCCGTCACGACGGACTGCTTCGGCTTGGTGTCGGTCGTCATGATCGCCGTCGCGGCGTCTGGACCACCGGTCGGGGACAGCGCCGCGGACGCGAGGCCGACGCCCTTGAGGACGTTGTCCCGGAAGGTCTGGTCGCCGACCCCGATCAGCCCGGTCGAGCACACGACCACGTCGCCGGCACCGACGCCGAGCGCGTCCGCGACCGCCTCGGCCGTGAGGTGGGTCGTCTGGAACCCGAACGGACCCGTGAAGCAGTTCGCGCCTCCCGAGTTGAGGACGACGGCGCGCGCGATCCCGTCACCGACGACCTGGCGGGACCAGATGACGGGGTGCGCCTGCGCGCGGTTGCTCGTGAACACGGCGGCGACCGCCGCCTCGGGGCCGTCGTTGACCACGAGGGCCACGTCCGGCTTGCCGCTCGTCTTGAGTCCGGCGGTGACGCCCGCGGCACGGAACCCCGCTGCTGCGGTGACCCCCTGCGCGGTCGTCCCGGCCTGGAGGCCCGCCCCGGCTCCGTCGTGCTGGCTCGCGTCGTGCTGGCTCGCGTCGTGCTGGCTCGCGTCGTGCTGGTCCGCGTCGTGCTGGTCCGCGTCGGTCACGGTGCGACTCCGTCCACGCTCAGGCCCAGGGTCTCGGGGAAGCCCAGGGCGATGTTGGTGGACTGGACCGCTGCCCCGGCGGTGCCCTTCACGAGGTTGTCGAGCGCGCTCACCGCGACGACCCGGCCCGCGGCCTCGTCGACCGCGATGCCGACCAGGCAGGTGTTCGCGCCGGTGGTGTCCGCCACCCGGGGGAACTCGCCCTCGGGGAGGAGGTGCACGAACGGCTCGTCCGCGTACGCCTGCTCCCACGCGAGGCGGACGTCGCGGGCGCTGACGCCCGGCGTGAGCTTGGCGGTCGTCGTCGCGAGGATGCCCCGCGACATCGGCACGAGGACCGGCGTGAAGGAGATCGTGACGTCCGCCGCGCCCGCGACCTCGAGGTTCTGCTGGATCTCGGGGACGTGCCGATGGGTCCCACCGACGGCGTACGCGCTCGCGGACCCCATGATCTCGGAGGCGAGGTAGGTCGTCGCGAGCTTCTTGCCGGCGCCGCTCGGACCGACGGCCAGCACGGCCACGATGTCGTCCGACTCGACGAGTCCGGCCTGGATCCCCGGTTGGATGCCGAGCGTGACGGCCGTCACGTTGCAGCCGGGCACCGCGATCCGCTTCGTGCCGACGAGTTCGGACCGCTGCCGACCCTGCGCCTGGATGTCGTCCTCGTCGCGCCACTCCTCCGCCGACCCCGGCTTCGGGGCCGCGTGCAGCAGTTCCGGCAGGCCGTAGGTCCACGCGCCGTGGTACTCGCCGCCGTAGAAGGCTTCCCACGCGGCCGGGTCGGTCAGCCGGTGGTCCGCGCCGCAGTCGACGACGAGTGCTTCGTCGCCGAGCTCGGCGGTGATCGCACCGGACTGGCCGTGCGGCAGCGCCAGGAACACCACGTCGTGTCCGCGGAGGTTCTCCGCCGTCGTCGCCACGAGGGTCAGGTGGGCCAGCGAGCGCAGGTGCGGTTGCGTGGCGACCAACGGCTGTCCGGCGTTCGAGAACGCCGTCACCGTCCTGACGTCGAACTCGGGATGGGCGGAGAGCACGCGCAGGAGCTCACCACCCGCGTAGCCGGAGGCTCCCGCCACGGCGACGGATACGGACATGGGATTCCACCTTAGGTCGGACTGGTCGTCGAGAGAGTCGGAGGCGGCGGCCCCGGGCGGTGATCCTGGAGGATCAGTCGCGCAGGGTCGCCCCGAATCGCTCGCCGGCACGTCGGACAGCGCCGTCACGGGCCTCGGAGGCCTCGGCAGCGGTCAGCGTGCGGTCCGTGGCACGGAAGCGCAGCGCGAACGTCAGGGACTTCTGTCCCTCGTCCACGCCGGTGCCCCGGTAGTCGTCCACGAGCCGAGCATACTCCAGGAGCTCTCCGGCACCAGTCCGGACGGCGTCGAGGACGTCACCGGCGGGGACCCCGGCGTCGACCACGAGCGACAGGTCCTGCGTCGCGGCCGGGTACGACTCGATCGGTGCGACCGACACGAGCTCCGGTGCAGCGGCGACCAGGGCGTCGAGGTCGAGCTCGACCACGGCGACGACGCGCGGGAGCACCGCGGCCTCGCTGAGCTCGGGCAGCAGCTCACCGGCGATGCCGACGACCGCACCGCCGACGAGGAGCGACGCCGCGCGGCCCGGGTGCAGGGACGGGTGCGTCGTCTGCGCCACGGTCAGCTCGACACCGACCGCCCACGCGATCTCGCGTGCGACGTCGAGCGCGTCCGCGATGCCGTACGGCTCCGCGGCGACGCCCGGCTGCTTCACGACCCGGTGGCCGGTCAGGAGCGCCGAGACGTGGAACGGCTGCGGCGGCAGCGAGGCGTCCAGGGCGGCGAGGGTCGCACGGTCGGGCAGCGAAGCGCCCGCCGGGACGTCGGCGGTGCCGAGCTCGTGGCCGCTCGCCGGCAGGAAGACCCGGGAGGTCTCGTACACGGCGACGTCGACGAGTCCGCGGGAGACGTTGCGCCGTGCGACGTCGACGAGCGCCGGCAGACCGCTGCGGCGGAGTCGGTTCTGCTCGCTGTCGAGGGCGTTGGCGAGCACGACGCTCGGGCCGCCGTCGCCGTCGATGCCCGGGTAGGCCGCCTGCGTCGCGGCGGACACGAACGGCGCGGTGACCACCTCGACCAGACCGGCGGCCGCGAGGGCGTCGGCGACACGGCGACGGGCACGCTGGTGTCCGGTCAGTCCGCGTCCGGGCGGGGCCACGGGGAGCACGCTCGGGATCCGGCCGTAGCCGACGATGCGCGCGATCTCCTCGACGAGCGTGGTGTCGTCGACGAGGTCCGGACGCCAGGTCGGCGGCGTCACCGAGAGCAGACCACCGTCGATGTCCACCGTGGCACCGATCGCGCGCAGGGTGTCGACGACCTCGGCGTCGGTGTACTCGACGCCGATGAGTTCGGCGGGACGGCCGATCCGCATGGCGACAGCGGGACGCGGGGTCGTGTCGACGACGGTCGAGCCGAGCGCGTCGGCCGTGCCCCCGGCGAGCTCGACCAGGAGCTCGACGGCGCGGTTCGCCGCGGCTTCGGACACGAGCGGGTCGACACCGCGCTCGAAGCGTCGGGACGCCTCGCTCGGGAGTTTGTGGCGACGGGCGGTCCGGGCGATCGACACCTGGTCGAAGACCGCGGCCTCGATGAGGACGTCGGTCGTGGTGGCGCTGATCTCGGTCCGGGCCCCACCCATCACCCCGGCGAGGCCGACCGGGCCGTCGCCGTCGGTGATGACGAGGTCTTCCGGGTCGAGCTTCCGGGTGACGTCGTCGAGCGTGACGAGGGTCTCCCCCGCCGCCGCCCGGCGCACGCCGAGCCCGCCGACGACCTTCGCGAGGTCGTAGCCGTGGAGCGGCTGGCCGAGCTCGAACATGACGTAGTTGGTGATGTCGACCGGCAGCGAGATCGAGCGCACCCCTGCGAGCGCCAGCCGTGACACCATCCAGGCCGGTGTCTTCACGGTCGGGTCGATGCCGCGGACGACACGGGTCACGAAGGTGGTCGCACCCTGGCGACCACGGATCGGCGCCCGGTCGTCGATCGTGACGGAGAAGCCGTCCGCATCGCGTGGGGCGACCCGCGCGGCCGGGTCGTGGAAGCTCGCGCCGGTGGCGTGGGCGTACTCGCGGGCGACGCCGCGCATGCTCAGGGCGTAGCCGCGGTCCGGCGTGACGTTGATCTCCACCGCAGCGTCGTCGAGGCCGAGCAGGGCGATGGCGTCGGCGCCCGCCTCCGGCTCCATGCCGAGGTCGGCGAAGCGCAGGATGCCGTCGTGCTCGTCACCGAGTCCGAGTTCGCGCGCCGAGGCGATCATGCCGTCGGACACGTGTCCGTAGGTCTTCCGGGCGGCGATCGGGAACGGACCGGGGAGCACCGCTCCGGGGAGGGTCACGACGACGAGGTCGCCCGCGACGAAGTTGTGGGCACCGCAGACGATGCCGCGGGGCTCCGGCTCGCCGACGTCGACCTGGCACCAGTTGATCGTCTTGCCGTTCTTCTGCGGCTCGGGCTCGAGCGACAGGACGCGGCCGACGACGATGGGCCCGGTGAGGTCGTAGGTGTGGACGTCTTCTTCCTCGAAGCCCACCGACACGAGTGCCGCGTGGACGTGCTCGAGGGTGACGTCCTCGGGGAGGTCGACGGACTCGCCGAGCCAGCGGAGTGGGACGCGCATCAGACCACCGTTCCGAACTGCTGCGAGAAGCGGATGTCGCCCTCGAGGAAGTCACGCATGTCGTTCAGGCCGTTGCGGAACTGCAGCGTCCGCTCGATGCCCATGCCGAAGGCGAAGCCCTGGTACTCGTCCGGGTCGATGCCGGCGGCGCGCAGGACGTTCGGGTTCACCATGCCGCAGCCGCCCCACTCGACCCACCGGGCGCCACCCTTGGCGTTCGGCTGCCAGACGTCCATCTCGGCACTCGGCTCGGTGAACGGGAAGTAGTTCGGGCGCAGGCGGATCTGCGCTTCGGCGCCGAACATCTGGCGTGCGAAGTGCTCGAGCGTGCCGCGCAGGTGCGCCATCGTCAGGCCCTTGTCGATCGCGATGCCCTCGACCTGGGTGAAGACCGGCAGGTGCGTCGCGTCGAGTTCGTCCGCCCGGTACACGCGCCCGGGGGCGATGACGTAGAGCGGGAGGTCGCGGCTCAGCAGGGAGCGGACCTGCACGGGCGACGTGTGCGTCCGCATGAGCAGGTGGCGGTCGACCGGCTCGACGAAGACGGTGTCGGCCATGGCACGTGCCGGGTGGTCCTGGTCGAAGTTCAGGGCGTCGAAGTTGAACCACTCGTGCTCGAGCTCGGGGCCCTCTGCGACCTCCCACCCCATGCCGACGAAGATGTCGGCGACGGCGTCGTTCAGCAGCGAGAGCGGGTGGCGCGACCCGGGGGTGCGGCGCGACGGCAGGGCGGTGACGTCGACGCGCTCGGACTCGAGGCGCGCACGCTCCTCGGCCACGGCCAGGACGGACTCCTGCGCTGCGATCGCCTGGTTCACGGTGCCGCGCGCCTGCCCGACGAGCTTGCCCGCTGCGGCCTTCTGCTCCGGCGGCACACTGCGCATCGACGCGTTCATGCGCGCGAGCGGCGACTGCTCACCGGTGTGCTCGGCCCTGGCCTGCTTCAGCTCGGCGACGGTCGTCGTGGCGCGGACGGCCGCGAGGGCGGCGTCCACGGCGGCGGCGACGGCCGGTTCGCTGATCTCGAGGTGTTCTGACACGAGGCCCAAGCCTACCGGCCCGTGGGATACCGCCGTCCTGTACCCGTCGGACGGTGGAGGGACGCGGGCCGTCAGCCGGCTGTGGAGGAGGCGGCGGCCCGCTGCGCGAAGGCGCTCTCGTACAGGCACACCGAGGCCGCGGTCGCGAGGTTCATCGACTCGGCCTGCCCGTAGATCGGCACCCTCACCGCGCGGTCGACGAGCGCGAGGTCCTCGTCGGTCAGCCCGCGGGCCTCGTTGCCGAAGACCCACGCCGTCGGCCCGTCGAGCATGCCGTCCGCCCGGACCGCCGGGAGGTCGTCGCCCGACACGTCGGCGGCGAGCACCGTGTAGCCGAGCGCTTTCGCCCGGGAGACCGCGTCGGCCAGGGTCACCCCGACCGACACCGGGACGTGGAACAGCGAGCCGGTGGTCGATCGGACGACCTTCGGGTTGTACGGGTCCACCGAACGCCCGGTGAGCACCACGGCGTCGGCACCGGCGGAGTCCGCGGCGCGGATGATCGTGCCGGCGTTGCCGGGGTCGCGCACCTGCTCCAGGATCGCGACCAACCCGGGGAGCGAGCCTTCCGAGGCGGACGCGTCCCGCGCCTCCAGGCCGTCTGCACCGGGATCGGGGAAGACCGCCCGGACCGACGTCGGGAACTGCTGGCAGACGGCGACCACACCCTGCGGCGTCACCGTGTCGGCCATCGTGTCGAGCACCTGCTCGGTCACGAACCAGGTGTCGACGGGCGCGTCGTCGAGCGCGTAGCGGGCGGCGGCGGTCGGCGTGACGTACAGCTCGCGGAGCAGCTCCGGGCGGTACTCGAGCGCCTCCCGCACGGCCTGCGGCCCCTCGAGCAGGAACAGTCCGGTGTCGGCACGGACGTCCTTCTTCGCCAGGGCTGCGACGGCGCGGACCCGGCCGGCCTTCGGGTTCTCGAGGAGATCGCTCACGGACACCAGTCTAGGAACGCGACGAAGCCCCCGCTCCGCGGACGGAACGGGGGCTTCGGGTGCAGCAGGCGTGACTACGCGGCCTTCGGGGCCGAGGTGTCGGCCGGCAGGGCCTTCTTGGCGGTCTCGACGAGCGCCGCGAACGTCTCGGGGTTGTTCACCGCGAGGTCCGCGAGGATGCGACGGTCGACCTCGACGCCGGCGAGGCCGAGGCCCTGGATGAGGCGGTTGTAGGTCAGGCCGTTCGCACGCGACGCAGCGTTGATGCGCTGGATCCAGAGGCGACGGAACTCGCCCTTCTTGGCGTGACGGTCCCGGTAGGCGTAGACGAGGGAGTGGGTGACCTGCTCCTTCGCCTTGCGGTACAGACGCGAACGCTGACCGCGGTAGCCCTCGGCGCGCTCGAGAACGACGCGGCGCTTCTTGGCGGCATTGACCGCCCTCTTTACTCGTGCCATTGATCTATTCCTTTACGTTCCGCCGGCTCAGTGGCCGAGAAGCTTCTTGACGTTCTTCGCGTCGGCCTTCGCGAGGACCTGGTCCTCGTTGAGGCGGGCCTTGCGCTTGGCGCTCTTGACCTCGAGGTTGTGACGCATACCGGCCTGCTGCTTCATGATCTTGCCGCTGCCGGTGACCTTGAAGCGCTTCTTCGACCCGGAGTGGGTCTTCTGCTTGGGCATGGAGGTGCCTTTCCGTGGGATGGGGATTGGGGGCCGCGTCGTTGCGGTGGTGCGCACTGCGCGGGGTCGGTCGCGGGGACCTACTCGGCCGGTGCGGCCTGCTGCTCGGAGCCGGCGGCGGGGGTCTCGTCGCCGGACTTCGCAGCGTGCTCCGATGCGCGACGCTCGGCCTTCTGCGCAGCACGCTTGGCGTTCTGCTCGCCCTTGACGTCGGACTTGTTCTTCAGCGGAGCGATGATCATCGTCATGTTGCGGCCGTCCTGGGTCGGACGGGACTCGACGACGCCGAACTCGGCGATCTCCTCGGCGAACCGCTGCAGGAGGCGGACGCCCTGCTCCGGACGCGACTGCTCGCGACCACGGAAGAGGATCATGGCCTTCACCTTGTCGCCACCGAGGAGGAAGCCCTCGGCGCGCTTGCGCTTGGTCTCGTAGTCGTGCTTGTCGATCTTCAGGCGGAACCGGACCTCCTTCAGGTCCGTGTTCACCTGGTTGCGACGCGCTTCCTTGGCCTTCTGCGCAGCCTCGTACTTGAACTTGCCGTAGTCCATGATCTTGGCCACGGGCGGCTTCGAGTTCGGGGCGACCTCGACCAGATCCAGTTCGGCTTCCTGCGCGAGACGCAGGGCCATGGCGATCGGGACAACGCCGACCTGCTCACCCTGGGGGCCGACGAGTCGGACCTCGGGAACGCGGATTCGGTCGTTGGTGCGGGGATCGGTGATGCGGAGCTCCTTCAATCAGGTGGTCTGCCGTCCGGGACATCTGCCCTGGACGACGGCACGAGAGAGGAGTTCTGACGCACGGATCACGACCCGCTCGACAGCCGCCCGACACCGGACCCGCAGGTCTGGTCGACCGGCGCGGACGCCGGCGGAGCGGTTGGGACCCGGTAGCCTGGTGGTGCACGGCCGCGGGTGGGAGAGACTCCTCTTTCACGATGAGTCCGACCGCCCGAAGGCGCACGGATGCATCTGCCGCGACAGAGTCTAGCAGAGGAGCACCGTGACCGACACCCCGCCGAACGAGCCCACCGGCGCCGACGAGGCCCGCGACATCGCCGAGGTGCCGGCCGTCGAGCTCATCAACACCGTCGCGGTGCACCTGCTCAGCGCCGCCGCCGTCAAGGTCGGGCTGGCCGACGACCCCCAGGAGCAGACCGACCTCGACGAGGCCCGGAAGCTCATCACCGCGCTCGCCGGCCTGGTCACGGCGGCCGCGACGGAGATCGGTGACCACCACGCCCGGCCGCTGCGCGACGGGCTCCGGTCGGTGCAGCTCGCGTTCCGCGAGGCCTCTTCGATCCCGGACGCCCCGGGCAGGGCCCCGGGGAGAAGTACACCGGCCCCGTCAACTGACCCGCGGGTCGCGGACGCGACCCGACGACGGCCGGGAGGCCCGTGGCGGCGCCGCCACGGGCCTCCCGGCCGTCACGTGGCCGCGGCAGGCCGCGCTGGGCGGGCGGTCCTCTGAGCCCACGGCAAGCGTGCGGGCCCGTCAGGCGGCGCTGCGCGCCGCGAGCCGCGAGACGGCCGACAGCGGGATGGCCACCCAGTCCGGGCGGTTCCGCGTCTCGTAGACGACCTCGTACACGGCCTTGTCGAGCTCGAACGCGTCGAGGACCTCGCGGTGCGCGTGGAGGTCCGCGTCGATCCCCTCCTCGTACCCGGCGAGGAACGCCACGCGCGCGTCGTGCGCCCAGGTGCCGGTGTCGACCGGGTCGGCGTCGCGGGCGAGCGCACCGGCGACGTAGTCGAAGGACCGCAGCATCCCGGCGACGTCGCGCAGGGGGACGTCGGGGACGGAGCGTTCGGTCAGGGGGCGGAGCGGCTCACCCTCGAAGTCCAGGAAGACCCAGCCACGCTCCCCCGGTACGGCGAGCACCTGTCCGAGGTGCAAGTCGCCGTGGACGCGCTGCAGGTCGGGCCACACGGCCTCGGTTGCGCGTGCGTACACGGCCCGGACGGCCTCCGCGTGCTCCGCCACCGCGGGCGCCTCGCGCTCCGCCGCGGCGAGCCGGGCGTGCATCGTCTCGAGGGCCTCCCGACGGCGCTCGTCGGTCGCCGGGGTGGGTCGGCAGGACC
>NZ_BACW01000333.1:0-4418 GCF_000333315.1 Curtobacterium sp. B8 | reverse complement strand
TCCCCAACCAAAAAATTTTTTCCACCACCAGGCCATGCGACCAGTAGTCATATCCAGTAATAGACGTCGTTTCCAACGCTTATCCCAGAGTCAGGGGCAGGTTACTCACGTGTTACTCACCCGTTCGCCACTAATCCACCCAGCAAGCTGGGCTTCATCGTTCGACTTGCATGTGTTAAGCACGCCGCCAGCGTTCGTCCTGAGCCAGGATCAAACTCTCCGTAAAAAATTACAACCAACACCGAAGTGTCAGCGAGTTGATACTGACAAAAAGAACTGTCAACTGACAATTCTGTCTATCCAAAAGGAATTGTCTCCGGACTCACCATCAGATGAGCCACGGGGTCAATAAATTGGCATTGACAATGTGCACGCTGTTGAGTTCTCAAGGACCAGACGCACTCCCCACTCGACCCCGAACACGAGGTTCCGCCAGAGAGGCTTTCGTTCTTGGCTTGACCACCAGTCAGGCCGTATGACCTGCGTCGGACCAGATGGCCCAGTGGCTCATCCCTGATCGGGAGAGAACCGGTGGAGTAGTCATCCTAGGCGTCGAAGCGATCCAGCGCAAGGCCGGTTCGGAACTTCAGTGGAGGATGGTCCCGCTTGAGGCCGGCAGGCTCTGGGCTCTCGCTCCAGCCGCTCCGCCGCACCTTTGGGGTGACGAGTAAGAACTCTACGTGCGGACCGGGGGGAGCGCCAACCCACTGCACTTCCCGGGCGTGTCGCGTTCTGCAACACAGGCTCCCGGAACGCAGCGACGCCCGGCTCCCACAGGGGAACCGGGCGTCGACGAGCGAGCTCGATCAGGCCAGCGTCACGCCGGCGAGCGTCTTCTTCCCGCGGCGGAGGACGACCACTCCCCCGGGCAGTGCGAGGTCCGACAGCCGTGCGGCCGCGTCCTCGACCCGGACGTTGTTCACGGACACGCCGCCCTGGTCGACCGCACGACGGGCCTCCCCGAGCGACTTCACGAGTCCGGTCTCGACGAGCGCCTTCGCCACGTCGGCGTCGCCGGGCAGCGTCGCGGAGCCCGACAGCTCGGCGATCGCCGACCGGAGGGTCCGCTCGTCGAGGCTCGTCAGGTCTCCGTTGCCGAACAGTGCCGCCGCCGCGTCGATCGCGGCCTGCGTGGCCTCGACCCCGTGGACCACCGCCGTGACCTCGAACGCGAGGGTCCGCTGGGCCTCACGTCGGAAGGGTTCGTCCGCGACGGCCTGCTCCAACCGCTCGATCTCGGCGCGCGTCAGGAACGTGAACTGCCGCAACCGCTCGACCACGTCGGCGTCCGAGGTGTTGAGCCAGAACTGGTAGAACGCGTAGGGCGACGTCATGTCCGCATCGAGCCAGATCGCGTTGCCCTCGCTCTTGCCGAACTTCGTGCCGTCGGAGTTCACGATCAGCGGGGTCCCGAGCGCGTGCACGGACGCCCCCTCGGTGCGACGGATGAGCTCCGTCCCCGAGGTCAGGTTGCCCCACTGGTCGGAGCCACCCGTCTGCAGCGTGCACCCGTACTGCAGGAAGAGCTCGCGGTAGTCGAGGCCCTGCAGGATCTGGTAGCTGAACTCGGTGTAGCTGATGCCGGCATCGGAGTTGAGCCGCGCAGCGACCGCGTCCTTCTTGAGCATCGAGTTGACTCGGAAGTACTTGCCGATGTCGCGGAGGAAGTCGATCGCGGACAGCGGTGCCGTCCAGTCGAGGTTGTTCACGAGCCGGACGCCGTTCTCGCCGTCCGGGCTGAGGAACCTCGACACCTGCGCGCGGAGCCGGTCGACCCAGTCGGCGACGGTCTCGGGCGTGTTCAGCGTGCGCTCGGCCGTCGGCCGCGGGTCCCCGATCAACCCGGTCGAACCGCCCACGAGCGCGAGGGGCTTGTGCCCGGCGAGCTGGATCCGCCGCAGGGTCAGCAGCTGCAGCAGGTTGCCGCAGTGCAAGGACGGCGCGGTCGGGTCGAAGCCGCAGTAGTACGTGATCGGCTCGCCGTCGAGGGCCTCCTTGAGTGCGGTCTCGTCGGTCGAGACGTGCACCAGACCACGCCAGCGCAGTTCGTCCCACACCGAGGCGAAGGTGGGATCGTTCTGCTGGCGCGTCAGGACATCGAGCGCGGTATCACTGGACACCAGGCAATCGTAGCGGCCGGGAGGCGCGGGTCGCCCCCGCTAGTCCAGGGCACCCTTGTGCCGTCGGTACGTCGAGACCGTCGGGTCGCCGGTCAGCCAGAACCGCCAGGGGAACCCCGCGCCGCCGGCGATGCCGCCGACGCCGGTGCGCGGTCCGCGCGAGATGCGCGGGACGTCGTCCACGCCGGTCTCGGCGAGGAGTTCCTCGACGACCGCGGCCGGCGAGGCGGAAGCGAGCCGTGCCTCCAGGCCGGGTGCCAGGGTGAGCACGAACGGGCCGGACCCGTCGAGGAGCGACGTGCCGTCGTCGGTGCCGAGCGCGGCGCCCAGAGCCACACCGATGTTCCCCGGTCCGCGGGCGAGCGCGACGTCCGCGGGTCGGGGGCCGCGACGATGGCGCGCGGTGGCCAGCCCGTCGACGACCTCACCGCCGCGCAGGAGCGTCCCGGCCGAGACGCCCTCGGGGCCGCTCACGACGTTGACGCAGGTGTGGATGCCGTACGAGCGGTAGGCGTAGAGCGTTCCCGGCGGACCGAACAGGTGGCGGTTGCGCTCGGTCATGCCCCGGTGTCCGTGCGAGCCGGGATCGGTGGGCCCGTGGTAGGCCTCGACCTCGGTGATCCGGATGCTGACGCCGCGCCCGGTGATGGTCGCGCCGAGGAGTGCCGGCGCGGACACGGGCGCCGGCTCCGCCAAGAGCCGCCGGATCGCGTCCGTCATCGCGTCCGTCATCGCGTGAAGGGCGCGCCCTCCGCCAGCTCGCGGACGCGCTGCGTCAGGGAGGTCAGCTGCTCGGCGACGCGGTCGGGAGCGGTCCCGCCGGCACCGGAGCGAGATGCCACACTGCCCTCGATCGTGAGGACCGAACGCACTTCCGGCGTGAGGTGCTCGGACACCGCGCGGTACTCGTCGTCGGTCGGGTCGTCGAGCTCGATGCCGCGCTCCTCGCAGTGGCGGACGAGAGCACCGGAGACCTCGTGGGCGTCGCGGAAGGGCACGCCCTGGCGGACGAGCCACTCGGCCACGTCGGTCGCGAGTGAGAAGCCCTGCGGCGCGAGCTCGGCCATGCGCTCGGTGTCGAACGTCAGCGTCGCGACCATGCCCGTGAAGGCCGGCAGCAGGACCTCGAGCTGCTCGACCGAGTCGAAGACGGGCTCCTTGTCCTCCTGCAGGTCGCGGTTGTACGCCAGGGGCAGGCCCTTGAAGGTCGCGAGGAGGCCGGTGAGGTTGCCGAGCAGTCGACCGGACTTGCCACGGGCGAGTTCGGCGATGTCCGGGTTCTTCTTCTGCGGCATGATGCTCGACCCCGTGGAGAACGCGTCGTGGAGCCGGACGAAGCCGAACTCCTTCGTGTTCCAGAGGATGACCTCCTCCGCGAGGCGCGAGACGTCGATGCCGATCTGCGCGAGGACGAAGGCGAACTCCGCCACCACGTCACGGCCGGCGGTCGCGTCGATCGAGTTGTCCGCGGGCCGGGCGAAGCCGAGCTCGAGGGCGATCGCCGTCGGGTCGAGCCCGAGCGAGCTGCCGGCGAGGGCACCGGCACCGTACGGGCTGACGCTCGCGCGGGTCGACCAGTCGCGGAGGCGCTCGAGGTCGCGCACGAGCGGCCACGCGTGGGCGAGCAGGTGGTGTGCGAGGAGCACGGGCTGCGCGTGCTGCAGGTGCGTACGGCCCGGCATGATCGCGCCGGGGTGCTCGTTCGCCTGCTGGCTGAGCGCGTCCACGAGGTCGATGACGAGGTGCCCGATGCGCCGCGCGTGGTCGAGCATGTGCATGCGGCCGAGCGTGGCGATCTGGTCGTTGCGGCTCCGGCCGGCGCGGAGCTTGCCGCCGAGCTCGGGTCCGACGTCGGCGATGAGCAGGCGTTCGAGGGCACCGTGGACGTCCTCGTCGGAGTCGTCCGGCTGCAACTCGCCGGTGGCGTGGGCGTCGGCCAGCCGATCGAGCCCCGCGAGCATCCGCTCCAGCTCGTCCTCGGTCAGGTATCCGGCAGCGTTGAGCGCGCGCGCGTGCGCGCGGGAGCCGGCGATGTCGTAGGGCGCGAGCTGCCAGTCGAAGTGCGTCGACTTGGAGAGGGCGGCGAGCTCGGCGCTCGGGCCGTCCGCGAAGCGGCCGCCCCAGAGGGCGCCGGTGTTGGTGGCGTCGGTCTTGGCGGGCGGGGTCGCGTCGGTCATGTCGTCCTGCTGGGATGTCGGCGGTCGTGCGGTGCGTGGCGGGGGCGGGTCGCGCCTCCCGGCCGGTCCGCGGTCAGGCGGACGCGGTGGCGGGTCGTGCCTCCTGGCCGGTCCGCGGTGG